>NZ_JASDDE010000106.1:0-4610 GCF_030407565.1 Pseudoalteromonas sp. APC 3694 | reverse complement strand
AAACCTAAAACCTAAAACCTAAAACCTAAAACCTAAAACCTAAAACCTAAAACCTTTCCCTTTACGACTAATGTCGACATTAGCTTGATCAAAATAGGCAAAGCATGCGTATTTATTGAACGAAAGCTTAAAAATGACCAACTAACGCAAAAAAAGTTAAATAATTATCGCAATTAGTTTAAATCCATCAGTTAATTGGTGAATTTTTTTGCTACAATTGGCGGGCAAATAAAGTGAATGAGTTTAATGTCGCCAAATTCAGTGGTTACTGTACTTAGTTGGTGAGATTGTACTTGTTTACAAATTGTTTTTACGGAAGCGATACTATAGTCATTTGGTTTCATACTCGAGCTAACTTAATCAACTATTTGAGCAAGTCAGGATTATTCGAGCAGGAGGCTGTGAATAACCTTGTTTTAAACAAGGGTTTTAATTATGATCGTTTCTCTTTTAAAATTCGAAAAATTAACCTGCTGTAACTGATGTTCTCAATATAGCAAGTGTTGAGAATCATAGTGGAGATAAGTGGATGAGCAATGCGCCTGTAGACAATGGCCGACGTCGCTTTTTAACCATAGCTACCTCTGTTGTTGGTGGTGTTGGTGCGGCTGGGGCTGCTGTTCCTTTTATTGCGTCTTGGAATCCAAGTGAGCGAGCTAAATCTGCGGGTGCGCCTGTAGAAGTAGATATCAGCAAACTTGAGCCAGGACAATTAATACGTGTCGAGTGGCGTGGTAAACCTGTATGGGTTGTATCACGGACCCCAAAAATGCTTGAGCAGATGAAAGAACATGAAGGTCAACTTCGTGATCCGCAATCGCAAGAGCCACAACAATTAGAATCATCAACCAATGATTTCCGTTCATTACGCCCAGAGATTTTTGTCGCTGTAGGTATTTGTACGCATTTGGGTTGTTCACCTAGCTTTTTACAAGGTGGCTTTGGTGAGAAAGTGGAAGGGACTGATGACGGTTTTTACTGTCCATGTCACGGTTCTAAGTTTGATATGGCTGGCCGTGTATTCCAATCGGTACCTGCACCATTAAATTTAGAAGTTCCACCATATACTTTTCTTGATGAGACCACTATTTTAGTGGGCGAAGAACAAGGGGTGGCCTAATGTTTGGAAAAATTGTTGAGTGGATAGACGACCGTATCCCAATGACACGTGTTTGGAACATGCACATTGCACAGTATCCAGCACCAAAAAACTTTAACTTCTGGTACTTCTTTGGCTCACTCGCTATGTTAGTACTAGTTAACCAAATCCTTACCGGTATTTGGTTAACGATGAACTATGTACCATCTGCTGAAGGTGCGTTTGCATCAGTAGAATACATCATGCGTGATGTAGAGTACGGTTGGTTATTACGTTATTTGCATTCAACGGGTGCATCTGCGTTCTTCATCGTTGTTTACATGCATATGTTCCGTGGCATGATCTACGGTTCTTACCAAAAACCACGTGAATTACTGTGGTTATTCGGTATGTTCATTTTCTTAGCCCTAATGGCTGAAGCGTTCATGGGTTACTTATTACCATGGGGTCAAATGTCGTTTTGGGGTGCACAGGTAATCATTTCATTATTCGGGGCAATCCCGGTTATTGGTGATGACTTAACACTGTGGATTCGTGGTGACTACGTTATTTCGGGTGCAACGCTTAACCGCTTCTTTGCATTGCACGTAATAGCATTACCACTGGTTATTGTTATCTTAGTATTTTTACACATTGTTGCATTGCACGAAGTGGGTTCTAACAACCCTGACGGTATTGATAACAAACGTAAAAAAGGAACCGTGGCTGAAGAAGACAAGCCTAAATTTAAGTTCCATGAATACTACACAGATAAAAAAGACATTATTGATGCGATACCGTTCCACCCTTATTACACAGTAAAAGATATTGTGGGTGTGGTTGGCTTCTTAATCTTGTTCTGTTGGGTGGTGTTCTTTATGCCTGCAATGGGTGGTTTCTTCCTAGAAGCGCCAAACTTTGAACCGGCAAACCCACTTAAAACACCAGCGCATATTTTCCCTGTTTGGTACTTTACGCCGTTTTATGCAATCTTACGTGCGATTCCAGACAAGCTAATGGGTGTTGCAGCAATGGGTGCATCTATTGTCGTGCTAGCATTATTGCCTTGGATTGACCGTGGTTCGGTTCGTTCAGTTCGTTACCGTTGTGGTTTCCACAAATGGAACATTGCAGGCTTTGTAGTTACTTTCGTTCTTTTAGGTTGGGTTGGTGCTACACCTCAAACTGACTTTAAAACGCTTGTTTCGCAAATCTGTACTGTGACTTACTTTATGTTCTTCGTACTGTTATTTGTTTACAGTAAGAATGAAAAAACTAAGCCATTGCCTGAGAGGTTAACGAAATGATGAAAAAGCTACTTATTGGTTTATTCGCTTTATCAGTAAACGTATTACCAGCAATGGCGGCAGGCCCGTCAGTTCCTCTAATGGAAGCGGGTAACGATATATCTGATCAACCTTCTTTGCAACGTGGCGCAAAGTTGTTCATGAACTACTGTCTTGGTTGTCACCAAATGCAGTATCAACGTTATGAACGTACTTTCCGCGATATTGGTATTCCAACAGAGATTGGTCAAGAGCAACTTATTTTTGATGGTTCAAAAGTAGGTAGTCATATCAATAATGCAATGAAGAAAGAAGATGCTGCAAAATGGTTTGGTGCGGCTCCGCCGGATCTAACTAATGTTGCGCGTGTGCGTGGCAGTGATTGGATTTACACCTATTTAAAATCGTTTTACAAAGATGAATCTCGTCCGTTTGGCGTAAATAATACGTTATTCCCATCAGTGGGTATGCCACATGTTCTTCAAGAGTTGCAAGGTGTTCCTACTGCAATTACTGAAGAAGTAACAGTAGATGGTAAAACAACCACTCATATTACTGGTACAGAAACAGATGGTACGGGTGAATTAAGTGTAGATGAATATGACCAAGCAGTTCGTGATTTAACGAATTTCCTAGAGTATGTAGGTGAACCTACACGTCTCGAATCGGAAGCGCTAGGTATTAAGGTACTTGGATTCTTAGTGATTCTATTTATCTTGGCATTTATGCTGAAGAAAGAATACTGGAGAGATGTTCATTAAGTTTGAACAAATTTAAAGGTAATTTTGCAATAGGGGCTTAAGCCCCTATTGCTGTTTTAGTTATTTAATGGAGGTAGGCATGGCCGTAGCTGCCAATAAGCGCCCTGTAATGACCCTTTTTTCTGGTGCTAACTGTATGTATAGCCACCAAGTACGCATTGTACTTGCTGAAAAAGGTGTAAGTGTAGATATTCATATGGCTGAAAAGGATAATCTGCCAGAAGCACTTCACGAAATTAACCCTTACGGCACAGTGCCAACACTGATTGACCGTGAGCTTGGTTTATATCAGGCAAACATCATCATGGAATACCTTGATGAACGTTTTCCTCATCCTCCACTAATGCCTGTATATCCGGTCATGCGTGGTCGTAGTCGATTAATGATGCACCGTATTGATACTGATTGGTACAGCCTAGCTGAAAAAATCATTAACAACACCTCTGAAGCAGCGCAAGCGCGTAAAGAGCTGACAGAAGCATTACTTGCAATAGCACCCATCTTTAGTGAAGTGCCTTACTTTATGAGTGAAGAGTTTAGCTTAGTTGATTGTTACTTAGCACCACTATTATGGCGTTTACCAGAGTTTGGTATTGAGCTTAATGGTGCAGGCTCTAAAGAACTTAAAGAGTATATGATCCGTTTATTTGAACGTGAATCATTCCAAGCTTCTTTAACTGAAGCAGAGCGTGAGATCCGTTTATAATGACTTCTAATCGTCCTTATTTACTACGCGCTTTTTTTGATTGGATTGTTGATAACGAATGCACGCCACACTTAGTGGTTAATGCTGACTTTCCTGCAGTGCAAGTGCCAACACAGTTTGTTCAAGATGGCCAGATTGTATTGAACATAAGCCCTTCGGCGGTTACGCAGTTTTCGTTAGATAATACTCAGCTTAGCTTTAACGCGCGCTTTGGCGGCCAGCCAATGCAAGTGTACGTGCCTTTAGGGGCTGTACTTGCAATATATGCACGTGAAAATGGCGAAGGCACGGTCTTTACTGCAGATGAGTTTTTAGAGGACGAAGACGATTTTGCTCCAGAGCTTGAAAGTGTTGATTCATCACCAGAGATAGTTGATGAAACGCCTGATCATAAGCCTGAAAAGAAAAAAGGCTCACATTTACGCGTTATAAAATAACCCGTAAATGTTAGATAAAAACCGCTTAATAAGCGGTTTTTTTATGTCTGTATGAAAATATTAGGCTAAAGGCTAAAGGCTAAAGGCTAAAGGCTAAAGGTTAAAGGCTAAAGGCTAAAGGTGAAAGGTGAAAGGTGAAAGGTGAAAGGTGAAAGGTGAAAGTTCACGGGCGACGAGTTGCGAGAAGCGGGTTAAGATTGACTGGTGTAGCAGCGGATTTATTCCGCGTCTTTTAGTGATTCTATTCACCACAGAGGGGGCAGAGCACACAGAGGGAATGATTAAAGACATGTTTTATTTGCTTTGCCTTCTCTGTGTAGCGCGAAGCGCCTCGGTGTACTC
>NZ_JASDDE010000105.1:0-4802 GCF_030407565.1 Pseudoalteromonas sp. APC 3694 | reverse complement strand
CAAAAAAGTGATCGGCTTGAATGGTATTGAGCGATCGGCATCATGGTATTACGCAACTTGAGATGACGAAAGATCAAATTTTTCAGCTGTTTTTCTTGATTCACTTGCTGATTCTAATACTTTACTCATTTGTAGCTCCATAAAATTCCAACACATTAATAGTGCGCACATTTCTGCCAACACCACGCTCATTTATTTATCTTATATAGTTTTAACAAATAACCTAAAGTATTACTACTACTAAGTTTTCTAAAGCTTTAAGTAAAGTTAAATGGCACAATATGAGCAATCAATTAACTATTATATTTGGCCAATCTCAATGACTATAGATCGCTCTTTGCCGAAGTTTGGCTAAGTGCCATAAGCGGATATTAATAAAGCGCCTTACCTTGATTTGTTAAGTTGTTTTGCTTTCTTTTTATCCCTAATCCATAAAACTGAGCCATTTGTTTTTTTCATCTCAAACAAATCTATAGCTTGAAATAAATCACTCAACTTCTTAAAGCCATAATTACGCTGGTCAAAGGATGCGTGATTTGAAATATGTGTACCGATTGGTCCTAACATGGCCCAGCCATCGTCTTCTTCGACAGCCTCAATTGCTTGCCTAAGCAAATTAATTAACTTGGTGTCACTTTTTATGTTCTTTTTTTGTTTTTGTATAGGAGGGTCTTTTTCGCTATCTTCGTCAAGATAGAGGAATAGTGAACAACTATTAACGAAAGCTAGTGGTGCTTTACGTTCACCAAAACCAATCACAAATTTACCATCAGCCAAAGAACGAGTTACCAAGGGAGTAAAATCACAATCGGACGACACCAGGCAAATAACATCAATGTCTTTAGTATACAGCACATCCATAACATCAATTACTAATGCCATATCTGTGGCATTCTTGCCTTTGGTAAGATCGAACTGTTGCATCGGCTGTATTGCAAATTCATGAAGCACGTCTTCCCACGGTTTCAGGTTTTGATTTTTCCAATTTCCATATGCTTTACGAATGTTGACTACACCATATCGCGCCAACTCGGATAGCACTTTATCTATCTTTTGAGCAGGTGCGTTATCTGCATCAATAAATACCGCAATTTTCTCTTTATCTCTCACAAAAGCTTCCTTGAAACTTAAAATCTTATTGACCACTACAGTAAACAGTTTCTCGACTTTTTCTAGTAAATACTTAGGCTATTATTTTCCATATTCCAGCCAAATAACAGTATTGTAGTGGCTTGGTTAATTTGGGACCCAAATTAGAGGCGTCTCCTTGTTGGTCATCTGCTGCTAGTTGCAACCATTTGAACTAATTAAATTGTTTATAAATGTTTTTTCTATAAGGTTTTCTTGGAGCCCATATTTAATTTTTATGTGTCTCCATTTTTTTACGTACTTACAATGAAAGTGCTTATCAAGTATATTTACTCATGTTTTTTAAAATATAAATTTTATGTTTTAGATCACTAAATGCTTAGTAATGATAGGTTACTTTGTAGTGGGGTAGGCTACTTTTTTAAGCTCTAAAACAGCTAAATGGTCAGTAACTTTATACGATTAATATAAGGTTTAATTTTTTCGAGGGGCACTATGAATTTAAAAAATACAACAACTCATTACAATACACTCTCCATTGCTTTGCATTGGCTTATGTTCATATTGATAGTCGCTGTTTACGCAAGCATTGAACTGCGCGAATTATTCGACAAAGGAACAGCAACCCGAGATGCCTTTAAAATGTGGCATTTTATGCTTGGTTTATCGGTTTTAGCCTTAGTAAGCGTTAGGCTAATTGCTCGCATAGTAGGTGGTTCGGCTCCTGATATAAAACCACAGCCAGCTAAATGGCAAAATAACCTGGCCAAACTAGTGCATGTTATTTTGTATGGGTTCATGTTTGCTATGCCTATTGCTGGATGGTTAATTTTGAGCATGGCGGGCAAACCAATTCCGTTTTTTGGTCTAGAGCTGCCGCCATTGGCCAGTAAAGATTTAGACTTAGCTAAAACCATAAAAGAGCTGCATGAAACCGCTGGGGAAGTTGGCTATTACTTGATTGGACTACATGCAGCCGCCGCCTTATTCCACCACTATGTTTTATCTGATAATACGGTTGCACGAATGCGTTTGCCTAAAAAATAACAGCTAATTAAGTGGCTAACCCGTTGTTTTCGCACATATTCAAGGATATGTGCGACGCGCGTATAGTGTTCTATTTAGATCTGCTTAAAGATAATAGAAAACTTAGTGATAGTAATATCTTAGCTAATTTGTTAAAACTGTGTAAAGTATACATATGAGTGTGGTCGGAGCAGAAAGATCCGCCCTTCGCGCACTATAAAATTATCCGTATAAAGGGTTTTCAACAATTGATGAGGCGCGTAGTTGGGTGTTGAAATTTAGCCACTGGTATAATTTTAACCACAAACATAGTGGCATCAAATACGTCAGCCCACATCAAAGGCATTCAGGATTAGCGGGTGACATATTGGCTAATAGAAAAGAAGTTTATCAAGGTGCTAAAGATGCTCACCCTGAGCGCTGGAGCGGTAATATCCGTAATTGGAATTTACCAAAAGAAGTGTACTTAAACCCTGAACAAAATAGTGTCAAGGCTGAGAGTGCATAACGTAGTGATCGCGACAACTAGTTTGACAAACACCGCTACTGTCCTTAGTGTACTGTTCTCTCGGTTATATACTCTCAGAAATCAAATCATGCATGGTGGGGCCACTTTTAATAGCTCAGCCAATCGTCAACAATTGAGATATTGTACAAATATACTGGATCTACTAGTACCAACGATCATTGAGATTATGATGAATAACCCTAATGACCTTTGGGGTGAACCGGTATATCCATATGTTGGGAAATAGATATATCAAACCCACTAGTAATTGCATAAATATTCACAATAACTGTATAAGTCATAATAAAGTAAGCATCACGATTGACATCCTAAACACCTTTATTCAAATGTGCATGCTTCCTAGTTTAACATTAGGTAATGTAGGGCAAATATTAGTGAATATTTATCGGCTCAAAATCTAGCTGTCACGGAAAGGGGCAAAGGTGAGTTATATTGATAAATCGTCGATGGACAAAAATGATTTTAGTGTTCGAACATGAACATCATCTACAACTATAATTGCCCTCAATTCTCTACTGGTCCGTTAAGGAAAAGCTGACGTGAACATCCCTCAGCAGTAACATTTCAATCAGTAAGTATTATTTATAATGTAATCATAGCATCAATTAATTTCATTTCATTAATAATTAAAGAGGGCGTTCAGAATTCTGTGTCAGCCTAAATTGCTAAATATCTAGCACGCCATCTAACCTACCTTCGAAGTGAATGGCTAATTGCGACAATGTCAGGTTCCAACTGTGGATTGGCATTGTCCATTTCTTCGAGGCGTTCAATATGCCTGCATACAATAATTTCATCAAGCTATTTTCATTCGGGAATGCGCCTTTAGTCTTGGTCAATTTCCTAAACTGGCGGTGAACCGCCTCGATAGCATTGGTGGTGTAAATGGCTTTTCGCACGTAATCTGGGTACTTGAAGTAAACCGACAGGTTCGTCCATTTACGACGCCAAGAGTCGATAACAATGGGATATAGCTTGCCCCATTTATCGTCTAGCTCATCCAGTGCTGCTTCTGCGGCATCTTTAGTTGCTGCACGATAAACGGGTTTTAAGTCAGCCATAAACGCTTTTTGGTGCTTAGAGGCTACGTACTTCATCGAGTTACGAATTTGATGAATAACGCACTGTTGAACCTCTGTTTCAGGATAGATAGTGCCAATGGCTTCAGGGAAACCTTTTAGTCCATCAACACAGGCGATTAAAATATCGGATACGCCACGATTATGTAAATCGGTCAGCACTGATAACCAGTAGTTAGCACCTTCGCTTTCTGATACGTAGAGGCCAAGTAATTCTTTACGGCCTTCAATATTAATACCCAACACAGTATAAACCGCTTTGCTAACGTAGCGACCATTTTCCTTGATTTTATAGTGAATAGCGTCAAGCCAGATAAATGGATACAACGCATCAAGACTGCGAGATTGCCACGCTTTAAGCTCTGGTATTAGCTGGTCAGTCACAGCGGTTATTGTGGCTTCTGATACTTCAATGCCATACATTTCTTGAATGTGACTGCCAATATCACGATAGCTCATGCCTAACGCAAACATAGATAGGACTTTTTGGTCAATTTCTGGCGTTAACTTAGTTTGGTTTTTCTTAACGAGTTGCGGTTCAAAGGAGCCTGCGCGGTCTCTTGGTGTTTCAAGTTCAAATTGACCTACAGATGATTTAACGGTTTTTTTGCTAGTGCCGTTCTTACGGTTTGGTTGCAGATCAGATTCTAGATGCTGCTCTAGCTCTGCTCTGAGTGCAGCTTCAGTTAATTGTTTAATTAACGGTGTTAAAACACCATCTTCACCAGTTAACCCTTTACCAGATTGAAGTTCAGCTAATGCTTTGTTGAAGTCGAAAGATTGAGTCATGTGTCACTCCTGTTTTCTTAATATTACTGAAATGACACAGATTTCTAAACACTACCTAATTAAATCCCTTTTTTATATTTTTAGATTTAACTTTCTATTTTTAAAGTCAATCGAAATTAGTTTTTTAGATAAAAAATCTCTTCCTAATATTGCATCACAGCCTGTAGATGCATTTATTTTTGATAAAGCAGCGACATTGTATAAAGTCAAATTACTTTCCCCAAACCCAACTACTATTGCATATTCTCTCCAGCTTTGATCACCCAATTGCATTAACTTTGATCGTTTAT
>NZ_JASDDE010000010.1:0-90533 GCF_030407565.1 Pseudoalteromonas sp. APC 3694 | reverse complement strand
GCTCTTCATCATCAACCATGTCACATTTGTTCATGAACACAACGATGTAAGGAACGCCAACTTGGCGAGAAAGTAGGATGTGCTCACGAGTTTGTGGCATAGGACCGTCAGTCGCAGCAACTACTAAGATAGCGCCGTCCATTTGAGCAGCACCAGTGATCATGTTTTTAACATAATCGGCGTGACCAGGACAATCTACGTGTGCGTAGTGACGAGTTGGTGTGTCGTACTCAACGTGTGAAGTTGAGATTGTGATACCACGCTCGCGCTCTTCTGGAGCGTTATCGATTGATGCGAAATCTTTAGCAACACCGCCGTATACTTTTGCAAGTACGTTAGTGATTGCTGCAGTTAGTGTAGTTTTACCGTGGTCAACGTGGCCGATTGTACCAACGTTTACGTGCGGTTTTACGCGTTCAAACTTTTCTTTTGCCATGACGGAACCTATCAGTTTTGTGTATCTAGATTACATATGAAAATAATCCACCATAGGTAGATTAAGTTAATTTTTTCAAATTTCAAATAGTTTTTTCTGACAGATAAAGGAAGTGTTTAAGGCGATTCGATTGACTGGTGCTGATAGGCAGATTTGAACTGCCGACCTCACCCTTACCAAGGGTGCGCTCTACCAACTGAGCTATATCAGCATCATCAAATTGGAGCGGGCAGCGGGAATCGAACCCGCATCATCAGCTTGGAAGGCTGAGGTAATAGCCATTATACGATGCCCGCTTTAAGGAACCTGTTCTTAAACTACCTCTAACCGTCTAGAATAAAGTGGTGGAGGGAGCTGGATTCGAACCAGCGAAGGCTGAGCCGTCAGATTTACAGTCTGATCCCTTTGGCCGCTCGGGAACCCCTCCACGATAATTCTTTACTAAGCACTTCCGGTAAAAGGAAAGTGGTGCCGACTAACCGAGTCGAACGGTTGACCTACTGATTACAAGTCAGTTGCTCTACCAGCTGAGCTAAGTCGGCACTGCTTTAGTACGGGGCGAGATTCTAGAGTAAGGTTTATTGGGATGCAACCAAAAAATTAAAAAAAATGTGATTTAATGCTTCAAACGCTCACTATTCGCGCAAAAAGCTGTTTTTTTGTTGTTTTTAACTCTTTTTAGCTAACTCATACCAGTAATTTAAGCCTTTCATTACTAGCATTGGGTCGAAAATACTCTGTGAAAAATGCCCTTGTAACAGCTGACCATAACCACCCGCAAAAATTAAGAGGCTATTTTTTGTATTTAAATGCAGCCTTGCTTGCTCAATGGCGCCAATAGTTGCCACTAAAGCACCATTTTTTAATCCGTTAGGAGTGTTTTTGCCAAGCTCATTAGCAAATGGCGTGTTTTCATCATCAAATACGCGCTGAGTATTTTGAGTGAGTGATGAGGTCATTAAATCAAGCCCTGGTAGTATCCAACCACCTAAGTGCTGCCCATCATTATTGAGAACGTCTATGGTGGTAGCCGTGCCAGCATCAACAACAATAGCAGCCATATTAGGGTAAAGCGTATAACCGCTAATAAGTGCCAACCATCTATCTATACCCAAATTACCTACTTGCTGATACGCGCAGCGTAACCCACTAAGCTCACTACTAACCGTAGCCTCAAAACAATCAATATTATACGTTTTGGCTTGCGCTAATAATTGTTTAAGTAACTCGCTACGACCAACACAAGCGTAAATAACAACCGTAATTTGCTGCCATGAAATATTATTAATATCACATGGCTGTATTTGCCCGTTTTCCCACAATACGGCTTTGAGTGAAGTATTACCTACATCAATTAACAATCTCATGCTTGCGCCTTTCTTAATGAAATCTCGCCGCCATAATAACTTTTTACTTCGCCGTCTTGGCGAATACGTACACCACCGTGCGCATCTATACCTTCACAAATGCCACGCCAACTACGATGCCCAGTATTAAGCTCTACCTGCTCGCCTGCAAACGCATTTAATGCATTCCATTGTTGATACATAGTTTGTAAGCCGTTCTCGCGATATTGCGCTAAGCGCTGCTCTAACCAATAAGTTAATGAAGCTACTAATTGATTTTTATCTAGCTGCTGGGTGTGCTGACTTAAATCTGTCCATGCTTGGTCAATGTGCTGACTGGCACTTTGTGGCATATTTAAATTAATACCAATTCCTATCACCAACTGACACGGCCCTTGTGGTTGCCCGTCTAATTCAACTAATACGCCAGCGAGCTTTTGTTTGTTTATGTAAATGTCGTTTGGCCACTTTAACTCTACATCAATACCATAAAGTGCTTTTATCGCATCATACACCGCTAAACCAACAGCAATCGATACACCCATAGCGGCTTGTAAACCATCATCTAATCGCCAAAAATAGCTGTAGTATAAGTTGGCACCAAATGGCGATTGCCATACACGCCCTCGACGCCCCCGACCTGCTTGCTGCATTTCGGCAACGATTACCGTGCCCGACTGAAGTGGTGTTTTAGCCTGAATGCGGCGCATTAGTTCGCTGTTGGTTGAATCAATGAGCGGCTGCACTTCAATATTAGCAATATTTTGCCCTAACTCAGCATAAAGCTGTTGTATTTTTTCCTGATTAAGTAACCCTACTTGGTTATTTAAGCAATAGCCTTTACCTGTAACTTTAAATACATCTAAGCCCATAGCTTGTAGGCTTTGAATGTGTTTACTAACAGCGGCACGACTAATCCCTAATCCCTCTCCTAAAGCTTGCCCAGAGACAAACCCGCCTTTATTAAGCGCATTTAAAATAGCCAGCTTGTTTCCATCAGGTGCTTTCATGCTGATTGCTCCAAAGAGATATAGCATTCATTGTGTTGATCAATTAACCGTACTTCGTGTTCTAAGCTTATGTTATAGCGCGCTAAAACGGTGTTTTGAATATGGGTGATCATGCTGATCAAATCATCCCCTGTACTGTGACCATGGTTAACGAGCACCAAAGCTTGCTGCTGATGCACTTCAATACCGGCAATCTTATATCCCTTTAACCCCGCTTGTTCTATTAAGCATCCCGCTGCGACTTTATGATGACCGGCTCCGTGTGGGTAATGAGGTAACTCAGGAAACTGCGCAAGTAACGGCACTAACGCAGCATTCGTAATAATTGGGTTTTTAAAAAAACTCCCAGCATTAGCTAGTTTATAAGGGTCTGGGAGTTTGCTATTGCGTGTTTGTATCACCTGCTCACATACTTGCTGTGGCGTCGGATTTTTTAGTTGTTGAAGCGGCCCATAACTGAGTACTGGTTGCCATATTTTTGGCAGTTTAAAGTGCACTTGGGTGATCACCGCTTTATTTTTTAACGCGTGTTTAAAAACCGATTCACGATAAGCAAAGTGGCATTGCTGATTAGTTAAAGATTTGAAGCAGTTGCTATTAATATCAAAATAGTCAACAGCTTCTATAAATTGTGCTATTTCTACACCGTAGGCACCAATATTTTGCACTGGCGCAGCACCGACTGTGCCAGGTATGAGTGCTAAATTTTCAAACCCTGCTATGCTTTGCTCAAGCAAGTAAGTCACTAATTGATGCCAATTTTCACCGGCAGCCGCACTGACTAAAAAATCATTTTCCCGTTCAGTAATATTAATTCCTTGGGTCGCCATTTTAATAACCGTGCCAGCATAATCATTTAAAAAAATGGTATTACTGCCCTCCCCTAACAGACAAAAAGGCGCGTTAAAGCTCTGAGTTTGAAGCTGCGCTGAGTCGGTGATCTCAATAAAATTTTGGCATTGGCTACTTAATGCAAATGTATGTAGGGGTTGTAATGAGTGCGCCACAAGGGTCCTAAAGGTACCAGTAATTAATCGCTCTAGTTTAACTCATCGTCGCAAATTGCGCATCAGCTTGTAAAAATTGTTCAACCCGCTGCAGCAATCATGATATAAAACCTGCACTTTTTTTATTTGTACTCAAGGTAATTATGAAAATCAAACCTCTTTTTTTAAGCCTCGCTATGGCAGGTATGTGCTCGCAAGCAATGGCCAGCGCTATTGATCAAAATTCCTACGCCAACCTTGATGATGTTATCACCACGCATTTAAACCTTGATTTAGACATCGACTTTGCTGATAAGCAATTGGAAGGTTTTGTTGAGCATACGCTACAGTGGCAAAATGCCAACAGTAAAAAGCTAGTACTTGATACCCGTGATCTTGATATTGATAAAGTGATGTATCAAACAGCCAATGGCAAATGGCATAAAGCTAGTTTTAACCTTGCTAACCGCGATGATGTTAAAGGCTCAAAACTAACTATTACCTTTAAAAGCCAAGCTGAAAAAGTTCGTATTTACTATAACAGCCGCCCAGAAGCGTCTGGCTTACAGTGGTTAACGCCAGAGCAAACAGCCAGTAAAACTCACCCGTTTATGTATAGCCAATCGCAAGCGATTCATGCACGTAGTTGGATCCCAGTGCAAGATACACCGGCAATGCGTGTGACTTATTCTGCGCGCATTCATACCCCTGAGGATATTCGTGCAGTAATGAGTGCAGATAATAAAGATGCTCTTTATAAAGATGGTGATTACCACTTCACTATGCCACAAGCAATTTCACCTTACTTAATTGCAATTGGTGCAGGTAACTTAGAATTTAAGGCGATGTCTAAGCAAACTGGTATTTTTGCAGAGCCAACTATTTTAGACGCCTCGGTTGCTGAATTTAATGACACCCAAGCGATGATCGACAAAACCAATGCCATGTACGGCGACTATGCTTGGGGTCGCTATGACTTACTTATGCTACCGCCTAGCTTCCCATTTGGTGGCATGGAAAACCCGCGTCTATCATTTATTACCCCAACCGTTGTTGCTGGCGATAAAAGCCTAGTTAACCTGATTGCACATGAGCTTGCTCACTCTTGGTCTGGTAACTTAGTAACCAATGCCACATGGGAAGACTTATGGTTAAACGAAGGATTTACCTCTTACGTTGAAAACCGCATTATGGAAGAAGTATTTGGTCGCGACCGTGCCGTAATGGAGCAAGCGCTTGATGCAGCTGGCCTGCGTGCGCAACTTAAAACCATTGATGCACCAGACACTCGCCTTAATTTAAAACTTAATGGCCGCGATCCGGATGATGCGTTTAGCTCAGTGCCTTACACAAAGGGTCAGCTATTTTTAATCTACCTAGAAGAAAAATATGGCCGTGATAAGTTTGATGACTTTGTTAAAACTTACTTTAATGAATTTGCGTTTAAATCGCTAACCACTGCGCAATTTGTGACTTACATCAAAGCTAACTTAATTGAAAAGTACCCTGGTGTAGTGAGCATGGATAAAGTGAACGAGTGGATTTTTGAGCCAGGTTTACCAAGTGATGCACCTAACCCTACCTCTGATGCGTTCGATAAAGTAGATGCTGCAACACAAGCATGGTTAAAGGGGGATACAACTGCCGCACAATTACCTACTGCAAATTGGACAGTGCATGAGTGGCTGCACTTTTTAAATAACCTACCGCGCGATTTAAGCATTGAAAAAATGACTGAATTAGACGGCGAGTTTAACTTAACCCAATCAACTAACGCAGAACGCGCATTTGCATGGTACATGCTAGCAGTGGGTAACGGTTACCAACCGATTTACCCTGCGCTTGATAAACACTTATCGGGTATTGGTCGTCGTAAGCTAATAGTGCCACTTTACAAAGCACTTATTACACATGGTAAAAAAGACTGGGCACAAAGCGTGTACTTAAAAGCACGTCCGGGTTATCACCCACTTGCACAAGGTACCATTGACGCGTTATTTGAATAAATAATAGCGTTACCAATAAACTAAAAAGGGCCAATTTGGCCCTTTTTTAATGCTTAATTATTTTGTTACTTTATCTAAAAAGGCCTGCCTTTCAGCGAGCGTTGCTTGTTGCCACCAAAAGTCGAGCATATTTGCCGCACTTGGCATGCCTTTTCCATTAATTGGCGTAATCGGTTTAATGGGACGACTCGGTTTTTGCGGGCCCGCTGGGATTGCTGTTGTTTGCTGTTTAAACTGTGCGCTTTGAACTTGTCGTTCGGCAATAATATTTAATGGCTTAGCTAAGGTGCTGCCTTTTGCTTTTAAACTCACTTGCGGTGCCTCAGCAAATACTTTTGCCGCTACCGCATTTTCAGCACGATTAAATACTAAGGTGTAATCTTTACCCGCTTCAATGATTACATTCACCCAAAAAGGTTCTGATTCAATCACTTCATGATCGTCATAACCTAAGTCATATAAATCTGTGTATTTAAGTTTTAGCTGATAAGTACCCGGTGCTAATTCAACATCATCAACACGACTAAAAAGCGAACTTTCAATTATTCGTTCACCCACTTGCAAAGGAACAAATTCCTCAGGAAAGTGAATATTTTCTGCCAAACTCGATGCACTCACTAAGAGCGCCGCTACACTGCCTAATAATATTGATTTACGCATACTTACTCCTTTAGTTGATTTCAGTTTGACACTGCTAGCAAAATTTGTCATTAGTGACACATATATTAATCAAATAAATTAGAGTCATCATTATGAGCCAAGAGACTATTTTTACTAAAATTATTAATCGCGAAATTCCAGCAGATATTATTTACGAAGACGATGACACGCTAGCGTTTAAAGACATTAATCCTCAAGCGCCATTTCATGTATTAATTATTCCCAAGCAACCAATTGCCACTATAAATGATATAAATAATGAAAACTCACATTTAGTTGGTAATTTATACACGGTCGCCGCAAAACTGGCCAAGCAACACAACTTTAGCGATGACGGCTACCGCGTTGTGATGAACTGTAATGAACATGGTGGCCAAACTGTGTATCACATACATTTACATATGCTCGCAGGTAAAGAAATGGGCTGGCCTCCATACCAAGAAACTAAAAAAACGGCGCTATAGTGCTTAGTTAAATCTTAGATTAGTTTAAAAAAATCAAAAATACGGCGTTTTTCTTACTACACGAAAAAAAACAATTACTTATTTGCAACATTTTATGTTTAAATAATCGGAAATCGCACCTTTTCTCCAGTGAAATAATGATTTTCTAATACAAAAGGTGTGTAGGGATTGTGGTAGAATTAATTAGCCAGCTTTATAAAAGAGTAAAAAACATGAGCAGTTCAGCCTTTTTGTTGTTAGATGAAGAACCAATTAACACTATTGGTATTAACGTTTTAGAGCCATTGTTAAAAACGCAAGGCCTTGACGTAACTACGGGTACAAATATTTTAGATGTTCCGGTAGGTACTCGCTTATTGTTCATTGAAACATCAAGTAAAGACGCATGGACAAAGCTAAAAGAGCAACTCGTTAATTTACGCATCAAGTGCGATATTGTGTTGTTCAATTTAGATGAAAACCCAGAGCTTGCTAATCGCGCATTACTTAGCGGTATTCGTGGTGTATTTTACACCACAGATAATGCCGATGTACTCATGAAAGGGATTCGTTTATTACTCGAAGATCAGCTTTGGTATCGTCGTGACATTATGTGTAATGCGCTTAACCGCATGCTGCAATTTAATAAAGATGCGCTGCATAAGCTAACTGATGGTGATATTGAACCAATAAAGCTAACGAAGCGTGAAAAAGCAATTATTTCGTTAATGAGTAATGGCTCTAAAAATAAAGAAATTGCTGAAGAGTTAAGTATTAGCCCGCATACGGTTAAAACTCATTTATACAGTGCATTTAGAAAAACTAAATGTCGTAACCGTATTGAATTACTTTCTTGGGCACAACAAAACATTCCTGACGAAATTCGTTAACGTTTGTTTGAATAAATACCATACAGGCACTTTAAGTGCCTGTTTTTATATCTTCTTTAAAAAACGCTGTTGGGGTCTTAATGCTCGACTCATTTACGCTTTATTTTGCCAGTATCGCCGTTATGACAGTGATGACGCTACTGAACTTTTTAACCTGGCGTACCAATAAGCATGTTCCCGGCACGTTACTTTATATTTTCTATCCTTTACTGCTATTAACTGCCATTGTTAGTTTTGCACTAATAGGCAAAATTCCTGATCAGATTGCCATTACCCTTGCTAATAACATGATGTTTTTAGCTTCTATTGTGCATTGTTTGTCACTGAGTCAATTTTTAAATTATCATGGTCGTGGCCTTAAGTTTGTTTGCCTATTTACAGCGCTCAGCGCTTTGCTGCTTGTTTATTTCACATTTTTACAGCCCTCAATGCGCTCACGGGTATATATTTCTGATTTGCAGCATATTGTAGAGGCCACTTTTTTATTATTTATATTTATAAAATATGCGCGAAAACCCTACCCTAACGCCAGTATTGTTTACATAATTATTTTAACTTTAGTTGCAGCAAGTTTTATTACCCGAAGCCTATTTATGGATGACATTGCACAACAGGATGCCATTTTAAATTCATGGTTTAACTCACTGTTATTTTTAAATAGTGTTATTGCCCCCATGTTCTATGCTGCAGGTATGGCGTTGTTATGTAATGAGCGCAGGGAATTACGACTTAATAAACTCACCGAAAAAGCTCATAAAGATTTAGAAATTCGCGGACTGTTTTTATCCACCATCAGTCATGAAATACGCACACCACTAAACGGCATATTAGGCAGTGCACAACTGGTATTAAATCAAACCAGCGACAGCCGTAACAAAGCCTATTGTGAGGCCATTATCAACTCAGCTGAGTCACTCAACTTACTGGTAGATAAAGTGCTGGAATATGCAAGCTTAGATCAGCACGACGAAGCCCTGTACGAAGAAGATATAGAGTTTAAAACGTGGCTGCAAAACTTATGTTTGCTGTTAAGCCCTCTGGCCGAACAAAAACAACTTAAATTTGAGCTCGCCTGTAATATCCCCGACAAAGCCTGTTACTACTGCGACCAACAAAAACTCAGACAAATTATTATTAACCTTGTCGGTAATGCGATTAAATTTACCGATACGGGGATGGTAAAAGTACAAATAGATTTAGTTAATGAAACCCAGCTAGATCATACCCTTAAAGTAAGTGTACTCGATTCGGGCCCGGGTATTGAAAAAGATGAAATTAATTATTTAACTGAGCCCTACATTCAAAGCAGTGCCGGTAAAGAAAAAGGCGGAACAGGCCTAGGACTAGCTATAACCAGTCGCCTTCTCGATAAAATTAATAGCCAGCTAGAAATTACCAGTGAGCTGGGAGTAGGCAGTGTCTTTGGCTTTAACATGACGTTAGCTATTGGTGAGCTTAGTCTCGTAGAGCAACGCCATCAAAGTAAGGACTATTTAACCGGACTTGATGTATTACTTGTTGAAGATTTAGATCTGAACCAAAAAATAGCTGTTGAATTTATGGCTGACGACGAGCATAAAATTAAGCTCGCTAAAGATGGCAAAAGTGCGATTGAGTTGATGAAAAAATACCACTTTGATGTGGTGCTACTTGATATGAACTTACCCGATTTAACAGGGCAACAGGTACTAAAAACTCTCAAACGGGTGGAGCATAAAAATCAGCGAACGCCGGTGCTGGCCTTTACTGCCAGTTTGAGCCCTGATGAAATAAAAGAATACTTAGCACTGGGTATTAAAGACATTGTTGGCAAGCCATTAAAGCAAGAGAAACTACGCCAAGCATTGAGTGATTCACAGTCAACACAAACAGCTAATATTGCCGTCGAGCTGATTGATACGTTATACGATGAAACCGCAACAGACACCCTGACAAGCTCTTTTAGTATTGATGAAGTGTCTTCTATCTATAATGAATTTATTCTTTCTGCTCGTAATAAGCTGAGCCGTTGCCAAGCTTTATTAGAGCAAGACCCCGAGCAATGCATTAAGTTATTACATCGCCAAGCCAGCACCGCAATGCAACTTGGCTTTAATAGCTATGGACTAGCTCTAAAAAAAATTGAGCGACGCTTACTAGATAAAAAACCATTAAATAACTCGTTAAATGAAGCCAGCACACTGTGGCAACACAGTTTAGAGGCGTATTTAAAGTATGTGCGGCAAGGACTAGGGTAAAAACGGGCTACGGGCTACGGGCTACGGGCTACGGGCTACGGGCTACGGGCTACGGGCTAACCAGTTTTACTACTGTGACAAATAATCAAGTATTTTCACTATTTATACTGTTATTTTCTGCCGTATATATCGTCAAATCGCTCTATATCGCTTTCATCTAATATAGCGCCCGTTTGCACTTCAATCACAATTAAGGGCTCGGGCTGATTATTCGCTAAACTGTGCAGCTGTTTTGCTGCAATATAACAAGATTGGTCGTGGGTCAGCGTTAAGCTTTGCTGGTCAATACATATATCTGCAGTGCCTGATACTACCACCCAATGCTCAGCGCGATGCTGATGACGCTGCGTTGAGAGCCTAGCCCCACTATTAACGGTTATTTTTTTTACTTTAAAACCGATACTTTCTACCAGCGTACGATAATTTCCCCAAGGGCGGTAAACCACCTGATGGTGTGTCAGTTTGTTGTTATGTGTTGATGCCAGTTGCTTGAGCAATAACGGGAGGGCATCAAACGCATTTTGATCAGCAATTAAAGTGGCGTCGTGGGTATGAATAATTGCTAAATCGCTTACTCCTAACGTCGCTATTGTGTGTCTATCTTCGCTAATAACTAAGTTGTTACTACTGTTTTGGGCGATATGTTCTTGGTGTGGGCTATTACCTTGTGGCTCTTTTTTACTTAGCGCTGCCAGTGCAGAAAAACTGCCCACATCGCTCCACTTTAACGCAACGGGCATTACCACCACATTATTACTGCGCTCTAAAATAGCGTAGTCAATCGAGTCACTTGGGCAAGATTCAAGTGCATGAGTATTTGCTCTTGTAAACGCTAAGTCTTGTTTAAAATCAATGGCACTAGCAACACTTTTAGCTATTTTTGGCGCAAAGCGTTCCAGCTCTTTTAGATATGCAGCGGGAGTAAATAAAAACATGCCACTGTTCCAACTATAACCGCCCTCAGTTAAATAGCTTGATGCAGTTGCTAAATCAGGCTTTTCTTTAAACTGATCTACCTCAAAGCAAGCAGTACCTGTAATTGCTGCGCCCTGTTTGATATAGCCATAACCGGTATGCGGCTCTGTTGGCGTAATTGAAAATGTAACTAATTTACCTTGCTCAGCCAGTGTCACCGCATCAGATAACTGAGCAGTTAATGGCGTAAAATCTTCAATATAATGATCGGCAGGCATCACCAACAAGGGACCAGTAATATTATTTTTTAATGCATAGTGCGCGGCAAGGGCAATGGCTGGTGCGGTATTTTTGCCTTCTGGCTCAAGTACTATGGCATGGGGCTTTGCAAATGCAGCCTGCTGCGCGGCAATAAATCGATGCTGCTCATTACAGACCAAAATAGCGGGATTAAAGTCCTCAGTTGCAACACGCACTAACGTGCTTTGCAATAACGACTGCTGGTTTTTATTATCAAGCAAAGATAAAAACTGCTTTGGCATTGCTTGGCGCGACAGCGGCCAAAGCCGTGTGCCAATACCGCCAGCTAAAATTACCGGTGTAATAAGGGTTGTATTCATAAAGCCGCCAATAAAAATATCAGCGGCTATTTTAGCACTTTATCGGCTGGGCGCTAATTTATACCAATGTAAAAGCATCAGCATCTAAATGTGCCGGAAATTTAGCTCTAAACTCATCAAGCGGCGCTTTATTTAACGTGATTGTTAGTAGTGCTTGCTGGTCGTCATTCGCTTTAATCAGTGGCTCACCTTTAAAGTCATACACTGCAGTTCCACCACTGTGAGCAATACCATTGCCATCTTCACCAACCCGGTTTACGCCAACCACGTAGCATAGGTTTTCCATTGCTCGTGCCATTAGCAAGGTATCCCACACATTGCGCCTTGCCGCTGGCCAATTGGCAATATTTATCATCACATCGTAGTCATTGTTATTGCGCTGAAACACCGGAAACCGTAAGTCGTAGCATACTTGTGGCAATATTTTAAACCCATTGAGTTCAAACACTTCACGCGTTTGTCCTGCCACTACAAACTCGCCTTCGTTACCTAAACAAAATAAGTGCCGTTTATCGTAATAGCTCACTTCTCCATTTGGTTGTACCCAGTAAAACCGATTCGCTTTTTTACTTCCTTGGGTTACCAATACTGAGCCTGCAATTACCGCATTATAGTGCTTCGCCTGTGCCTTGAGCCAACTCAGTACTGAGCCATTTTCAGCTTCGCCACAGTCAAGGTTAACCGCAAATCCAGTGGCAAAGGTTTCAGGAAGTACAATTAAATCAGGTTGATTGGTGATGTTAGCAAGCTGTTTTTCAAACATCGCTAAATTGGCTTTTTTATCGAGCCAATGCAGCGAGCTTTGTAATAATGCTAAGGTTAAAGTTGACATAAAATATGTGCCGCCTCTATTAAGGTTTGATCATTTTTAGCAAAACATAAACGAATAACTTTATCATTGCTTGGTTGCTGATAAAACACGCTCAGTGGAATGGCTGCAACGCCAGCTTGTTCTGCTAACCATTGGCAAAATTCTACGTCATTTAAGTCAGATACATCACTGTAATCAAGCAGTAAAAAGTAGGTGCCTTCACTTGGTAAAATGCTAAAGCGGCTATCTTGTAGAGCATTACTGAGCACATCGCGTTTTTGTTGATAAAACTCACTTAGCGCATCCACATGCTCACCTTGCTGTTCTAACATATCGGCTAATGCATGTTGTGCAGGCGTAAAGCTTGAAAAAGTAACATACTGATGAATCTTTCGAAATTCTTCGCATAAATCAGTAGGCGCAATACAGTAGCCCATTTTCCAACCGGTGCTATGAAAGGTTTTACCAAAGCTTGAGATCACAAAGCTGCGAGCAAACAACTCCTCATCACGTAGCACACTTAAATGTGGTTGCTTATCAAAAGTAATATGCTCGTATACTTCATCACTTATCAGGTATAAATCATGCTCGATGACTAAGGCTTTTAGAGCATTAATATCGTGCTGTTTTAACGTTTTACCACTTGGGTTATGTGGAGTGTTGATAATAATAGCCCGCGTTTTGCTATTAATAGCCGCAGCCACCGTTTGCCAGTCAATTACATAGCTCGGAGCATGCAGAGCAATATTAACTGACTTACCACCGGCCAATTCAATAGCTGGCTGGTATGAGTCATAAGCGGGGTCAAATACAATGACTTCATCACCTTCGCGCACTAGCGCTTGAATGGCAACAAACAGCGCCTCGGTTGCCCCTGAGGTTACAGTTACTTGCTGCGCGGCATCTATTTCAACCGCATATTTTCGTTTTGCTAACTGGGCAATTTGTTGCTGCAGGCGCGGTACACCAGGTGAAGGTGAATATTGATTAACTCCTTCAAGCACATAATGATTAAGCTGTTTTTTAAGTAGCTCAGGAGCATCAAACTCAGGAAAACCCTGCGATAAATTAATCGCTTCGAATTGATTTGCTAAAGCAGTCATTTGACTAAAAATACTGGTGCCTAAATTTGGCAATTTACTTTCAAACACTGGTTACCCTTAATGATGGTTTTACGCCCAAAGCGATGCTATCATTGCTTAAAACAGAAGTATAGCCGTCTAAAACAAATAGCTTTATGCTCATTAGTGAGGAATGTATGCAAAACAATACCGCTATTTCAGAACTTATTGAAGCCGGAAAATGGGTCAGTCAAAAAGGTTGGGTACCCGCAACAGGTGGAAACTTTTCAGCTCGCACCAGTACGGGCTTTGTAGTCACAGCCAGTGGCCAGGACAAAGGCGCGTTAATGCCTGAGCATTTTCTACAATTAAATCATTTAGGTGAGCGTGTTGCAGGGGCAATAAAACCCTCAGCCGAAACACAACTGCATTTGAGCTTGTATCAACTTATTCCTGACGCGCAATATGTTTTGCATACTCACTCGGTAGCGGCAACTGTACTTTCAAATATTATTCAACGCCATCAGCTTGAACTAACCGGCTACGAGATGCAAAAAGCGCTCAGCGGTATTACATCGCACTTAGAATCACTGGCTATCCCTATTTTCGATAACGATCAAGATATAGACCGTTTAAGCCTACTTGTGAGCGACCATCACTTACACTCACCAATTAAGCATGCCGTATTGATCAGAGGTCATGGTTTATATGCTGTTGGCCGTAACATTGATGAAGTTCGCCGCCATTTAGAGGCATTAGAGTTTTTATTTAGTTGCGAGCTAGAACGCTTAAAAATAACAGGAACCGCACTATGATCAAAGCATTGCTAACTGATATTGAAGGCACTATTACGCGTATTTCGTTTGTAAAAGATGTGCTATTTCCTTATGCCGCACAACAACTGCCTGCATTTGTGCGCGGTCACACAGAACAGCCTGAAGTAGCAGAACAAATTAGCGCTGTAAAAGCTGAAATTAACGAGCCTAATGCCGATATCGACACCGTTATTAGCACTTTACTTACTTGGATTGAAGAAGATAAAAAAATAACGCCACTTAAGCAATTACAAGGTTTAATTTGGCAAACAGGCTATGAAAACGGTGATTTTACTGGTCACTTATACCCAGATGCTTATCAATTTTTACAACAACAAAAGCAAGCTGGCCAACAGTTATACGTTTATTCGTCGGGCTCTGTGAAAGCACAGCATTTAATTTTTCAGTATTCTGACTTTGGCGATATTCGCTCACTATTTAGTGATTACTTTGATACAAAAGTAGGCGCTAAACAAGCGCCAAGCGCCTATGAAAACATAATAACGCAATTGCCTTTTAACCCAGACGAAGTATTGTTTTTAAGTGATGTAGTTGCAGAGCTTGATGCTGCAAAAACCGCTGGGCTTAAAACTTTACATTTAATTCGCGATGGGCAAGAAAGCTCATCAAAGCACAACTACATTAACGATTTTAGCCAATTTAAAGCGGAGCATTTAGCATGAGCCAACTCACTATTTTTGCAGATTCTGACGCCAATAATGCACTGCTGACCAGTAGCGACGTTCAACGTATTACCGCTGAACTTGCTAAGGTTAATGTGCGTTTTGAGCAATGGCAGGCAAATACCGAGATTACTGAAAGCACCAGCAATGATGATATTTTAACTGCCTACAACGGCGATATTGAACGCTTAAAACAGCAAGGCGGCTATCAAACTGTTGACGTTATATCGCTGGTTAAAGGCAACCCTGATGCTGCAGAATTGCGCAAAAAATTTTTATTTGAACACACTCACAGCGAAGACGAAGTACGCTTTTTTGTCAAAGGCCAAGGGTTATTTTGCTTACACATTGGCAGTAAAGTGTACCAAGTACTTTGTCAACAAGGCGATTTGATCTCAGTACCTAAGCTTACCCCTCATTGGTTTGATATGGGTAGCGACCCAGAATTTACCGCTATTCGTCTATTTAACAATACAGAAGGTTGGGTAGCACAAAGCACGGAATCACCGATTGCAGAGCAATTTCCATTATTACCGTAATTTAATCATTCAAAACCCTGGTCCACACTAATAAACATAACGTGGACCAAACGCATCGCAAAATTACTTCAGCTTTAAGAGTACGCCATTTTCTACCTGACTCTGGTTATAAACACCGGTATCTAACACCCACCCAGTAACCAAGTTTGCGGGTGTTACGTCAAATGCGGGGTTATATACATTAGCATTAGTGGGAGCCCACAATGCCTCGCCAAAACTACCACTAACACCACGCACTTCTTGTGGATTACGTTGCTCTATTTCTATATCGCTACCTTGGGCAGTCTTTACATCAAGCGTAGTAACCGGTGCCACCACATAAAATGGAATATTATGAAAATGCGCAAGCACCGCTAAATTATAAGTACCGACTTTATTGGCAAAGTCGCCATTAGCAGCAATACGATCAGCCCCTACAACAATTTTATCTACCTTACCTGCAGCCATTAAACTGGCCGCCATGTTATCGCAAATTAGCGTGTAAGGTATTTGCCAACGCTCCAATTCAAACGCGGTCAAACGCCCGCCTTGCAGTAAGGGGCGTGTTTCATCCACCCACACATGAACATTGCCATGGACTTGTTGTGCTTTATAAATAACACCCAATGCCGTACCTATGCCCGCAGTGGCTAAAGCGCCGGTATTACAGTGAGTTAATATATTGTCGCCGCTATTTATTAGCTCGGCACCACGTGTTGCCATACGCTCACATAGCTCAATGTCTTCAATAAATAACTGCTCAGTCGTTGCAACAATACTGGCAACATAATCAGTTTGTTTAAGCGCTTGGCGCAACGCCGCCATACAATGCATTAAGTTAACCGCTGTTGGGCGAGTGGCTTCTAGCTCATTTATGGCGGTTGCAAGCGCGTCTCTAGTCATACCTTGCTCAGCTAAATAAGCAATTAATAAACTGGCCCCTAAGCCTATAAGTGGCGCACCACGCACTTTTAAGCTGATGATCAGCTCTTTCATTGTCTCTACAGTGTGGCATTCATGCCACACTTGCTGATGAGGAAGCAAATATTGATCAAGTACGCTCAGCGTACTATTTTCATATTTTAAACTGCTTGCGATTAAATTTTGCATAAGGCTCAAAAGATTAGAAGTGCGTAGGGTTATTTTACACCACTTTGAAGAACTCTCAAGTTAGACTTATAGACATCTAAACATTTAAAGGTATAGAATGCTTAAATGCATCTTTATTGAGAATAAAACCATGACTAACTATGTTGCTTTTAATGCACAGCACGCTATTAATTACATCAATTCGTTAATTGAATCTAATCAATACGACTTTTTTAAGCCGGGGCAAGCGCTTACCGCTTATGAGTTTGGTGACGGTAATCTCAACTTAGTATTTAGAATTACGGATGAGCAAAACAACAGTATTATATTAAAGCAAGCTTTACCGTATGCGCGTTGTGTAGGTGAGTCGTGGCCATTAACACTTGATAGAGCACGCATAGAGGCAGAAGTTTTACTTAATCATGGGGCTATTTGCCCTGCGCATACGGTTACTGTTTTACATTACAATAAAGACTTAGCTCTGACCATTTTAGAAGATTTAGGTGATTTACAAATTTTGCGAACAGCGCAAAATAATGCTGAACAATTTCCAAACCTTTCTCACCACGTAGCTGTGTATTTAAGCCAAACGGGCTTTTATAACTCTGACTTTTATTTATTAGCGCAAGATAAAAAAGCACGTATTAGCCAATTTACTAACCCTGAATTGTGCCAAATTACTGAAGATTTATTTTTTAGCGATCCGTACACAGAGCATGAACGCAACAACTATCCGGCACAATTACAAACTGAAGTTGAGGCTATTCGTAAAAACGGGGCATTAAAACTTGAAGTAGCAAAGCTAAAAGCTAACTTTTTATCGAACCCACAAACCTTGTTGCATGGCGATATGCACAGCGGAAGTATTTTTGTTAATCAAACTACCACTAAAATGATCGACCCTGAGTTTGGCTTTTTTGGCCCTATTGGCTTTGATATTGGATCTTTTATCGGTAACTTACTACTAAATTACTGTGCTCAGCACGGTCGCATTGACGACTTTGTAGCACGTCGTAATTATCAAACCCATTTATTAAGTACATTGGTTGAATGCTACGCCACATTTGAACAACAGTGGTTTGAGCTCATAAATAAGCAAACAACTGATGAGACACTTAAAGCTTCAGGCTACGCAGAGTATTTTATGAAACATGTTTTACAAGATGCTATTGGCTACTGTGGCATAGAGCTAATTAGACGCACTATAGGTCTTGCTAATGTAATTGATATAGAAGGCATTACCGATGAGGCCGCACGGTTAAACGTACAAAAACAAACATTAGCACTGGGTGAGCAATTGATTTTAAATGCCCACACTTGCGATACCAAAGACGCGTTTTTCAGCTTGCTAATAAACCTGAACTCCGGATAATAAATCCATCTCAAGCAGCTATTTTCAGCGCTAACTGCGTTGAATTTACTTGCAATAGGCTAGCTATTGACGCGTAATTTCGCCTTGTTTTCACTAAAAATCTCTAGCTTGAGAAAATAAAAATAAATATCATTTTGATTCAATATGTTAGTAAATCTCTTAACCAGAGTTCAGGTTAATAAGCCATTTAAATTAGGGTCTGTTTGACCCTAAACTAAGTCTTTATTTTATTAAAAAAGGCGCTTTAAGCGCCTTTAAGCTATATCTAATGATAGTGCTCGTACATTTTATCTAGTGGCTCAGAAAGACCACTTTCTTGCACTATACGCACATGTTTGCGTTTTAATTCGCGGGCACTGGTAACGCCACAAGAATGTGCAATAAGCCCCGCACCGTAATGAATGTATTTATTATAATTTGCGACCCGCTGCGCTTTATCTTCAACATTCAAGCCCCGTTGTAAACGTTCATTATGCGTAGTAATTCCTGTTGGGCAGGTATCTTTATTACATTGCATAGCCTGAATGCAGCCTAGTGCAAACATATGCCCTCGCGCAGAAACCACAAAGTCGGCTCCTAGTGCTAGTGCCCATGCGACTTTGGAAGGAACAATTAACTTACCCGAAACAATAATTTTAACTCGCTCTCTAAGACCATGTTTCTTTAATAGCTGTATCACTAAAGGAAGGCTTTCTTTAAGCGGTAACCCCACAGAATCTAATAAAGATTGTGGTGCTGCGCCTGTGCCGCCATCCGCACTATCAATAGTAATAAAGTCGGGTGCAGACTCAATACCACGATGATTAATCTCGGCAAATAAACTTTCTAACCAAGTATGCTCACCAATAACCGCTTTAAAACCTGTCGGTTTACCGGTTGTAGTCCTGATGGTGGTAAGCATGTCTAGAATATCGTTTGGATTTTTTATTTCTGGGTGCCCATTTGGGCTAATAGAATCCTGCCCTTCGGGTATGCCTCTTATTTTGGCAATTTCAGCATTCACTTTTCGCCCAGGTAACATGCCGCCTTTGCCTGGCTTGGCACCTTGGCTCATTTTCAGTTCAAACATTTTAACTGTTGGGTGTGCAGCAACGGCTTTTAGCTTTTCTGTACTTAAATTTCCCTGCTCGTCGCGTACACCATATTTAGCCGTACCAATTTGAAACACGATATCGGCACCACCTTCTAAGTGATACGGACTAAGTCCGCCTTCCCCCGTGTTCATCCAACAACCGGCTAATTTTGCTCCTTTTGAGAGTGCACGAACAGCAGGACTGGATAACGCGCCAAAGCTCATGCCCGATATATTAAATAACGAATTTGTGGTGTAAGGAAATTTACAATAAGGCCCAAGCGTTACGTTGCTAGGCGCTAAGGCTTCTTCATCTAAGGTAGGAAATGCGCAGTTCATAAACATTACGGTGCCTGTCGTTTCTAAGCTTTGGGTTGAACCAAAAGCAGCCGTATGATCAACATCTTTAGCAGCCCGATATACCCAACTGCGTTCGGCGCGATTAAAGGGCATTTCTTCACGGTCGAGAGCAAAAAAATACTGACGGAAAAACTCACCTTGGCGCTCAAAAAAGTACCGAAAACGTCCAATTACCGGATAATTACGCCTAATAGCATGCTTTGTTTGGGTAACATCTCGAACATAAAAAATAGCAATTAATATAACCAGCAATCCAAATACAACAATAAATAAGCTGGCAAACACATCGATACTGAACATTATAAATTGATTCATTACTTATCCTTAAATGCTAAAAAAGCGTGATGTCATTAAATAACACCACGCCTTTATAGTTTCAAAATAATGCGCTATTAGCTATCTGTTTTTGCTAATTCTGCTTGTATATACAAACGTATTTGCTGCTCAAGCACCGACAAAGGCACTGAACCATGGCGCAATATTTGATGATGAAACGCACGAATATCAAACTGCTGACCTAATGCTTGCTCGGCCTCTGCACGCAGACGTTTAATTGTTAACTCACCAATTTTGTATGACAACGCTTGTGCAGGCCATGAAATATAACGATCGGTTTCTGTTTTTACATTGTGTAATGAAAGCGCCGTATTATCGGCCATAAAATTCATTGCACGCTCACGACTCCAGCCGTACATGTGCATACCCGTATCAACCACTAAACGTGCAGCACGCCACATTTCGTAGGTTAAACGACCAAAGTTGCTGTACGGGTCTTGATAAAAACCCGCTTCAACGCCTAAGTACTCTGAATACAATCCCCAGCCCTCACCAAACGCTGATAAATACGCATCACGGCGATAGCTAGGTAAACTTTCAAGTTCTGCATTGAGTGAAATTTGTAAATGATGACCCGGCACCGCTTCGTGCAAAGTTAACGCTTCTAAAGCATAGAGTGGTCGTTTATCTAAAGCGTACGTGTTCACCCAATAAAAGCCGGCTTGATCATCACGGCTCGAACCCGAATAGCGCCCAGTAGTGTACTTAGGAGCAATATTGGCAGGCACCGGCGCTACGCCATAAGGTTTACGCGGTAAGGTATGAAATAATTTAGGTAACTGTGCATCCATTTTTTTTGCAATATACGCGGCCTCTTTTAATAATTGCTCAGGCGTTGTGGCGTAAAACTGCGGATCTGTTCGTAAAAAGTGGATAAATTCTGCAAATGTGCCTTTAAAACCGACTTCTTTAATAACCGCCTCCATTTCACTACGAATGCGCGCAACCTCCGCTAAACCTAGCTCATGTATTTCTTTTGGGGTCATTTGTGTGGTGGTGTAATATTTAGCACGATTTGCATAAAAGGCCTCACCATTCGGTGTTGACGAAATACCAATATCACTACGTGCGCCTGGTAAGTATTCGTTATTAAAAAAAGTTAAGTAGTCTTTGTAGGCATTAATAACTTGGCTGCTAATAATAGCTTTAGCTTGTTGTTGTAACGCTGCAAATTCACTATCACTTAAACCCGCGGTATTGTTTAAAAAAGGCTTATAAAATTCAGATTGTGTGACGTCATCAACAATGTAAGCAGTAATCGAGTCTTGATAACCAATTAACACCGCTTTGGGTTGAGTTAAACCAACCTCTAATCCTTTGCGCATCCAACCTATATTTTGCTCAAAAAAGCGCGGAACTTGCTTTAATCGCTTTAAATAGTGTTGATAATCTTGTGCGGTTTTATAATCAGAGCTATTAACAATAAACGATAAGCTTGAATGAAAGCCATATTCTGACGTTAAAGGCATGTAGTGCGTATTAAATACATATTCATCAACACTATTTTGCACTTGCGCTCGAATAATACTGTAGTTAATTTGGTTTTCATCACTGAGCTTACTTACATCTATGGCATCTAAATCTGCTAATAACTGCGTGTTTTTTTGATATTGCTGTGCTAAAAATTCAGCTGACAAATTAGGTAATAAGTAGCCATCAACGCCTTCGGGGTTACTATACGGGCTTACATTTTGGCGGTGCTGTACGATATTTTCAGCCGTTTGCGTAAATTGCTGATCGGCGTTAATTGCGGTGAGCTGACACGCGCTTAATGAGCACACTAAGGTGACACTTAATAAGGAAAGACGCATTTGTTTTGAAAGAGATAAATTCATAGTGATTGATCTTAGTAAGATTACAGATGTGATAAACCTATCGTAGCCTAGATAAATAGCAAATAGATATACGACCAACTGCGCAAAATATACGCCCGTGAGATATTGTATTAACTTAAGTTAATACTTAACAATTAGAGTAATTGCTCAAAAAAGCAACGGTTATTGAATTTATAGCGCCATTTTAGCCAACTACGACTCATTTTACTTTTAAATCACAGATATAATGATTATTGTATCTGCGCTTGGAAGCAAATTGCCTTATCGGACGAGTTTTATAAATCAGCATTTATGCGTATTTGGTTGGTAATTGCAAATGATGTTCCATGACTCCATGGCTATAGCACAAGAAAAAATGACAAAAGTATGTATGTTTTTAGAGCATCATGTTTTGCCTCCTACCCCCTTAAATTTTCAAGTTGTGTATACATACACTAGTAAAATCCATTTTGCGCTTAACAATGCTATTGATGATGCCATAGATGCCCATCAAAATATTGATGAGCTGTTTATTGAACAACTCTATTTTGAATATTTAAATCAAGGGCATAAAACCGAAGTAGCCATGATTGAAAACGTCAATGGCGTGATCAATTCACTATCGCAAAATGCTCAACAGACCGAAAAAAAGCTAAACGACTTTGCAGGTCATGTTAATGACTGTATGCACTCTCTAGATGAAAATAATATTGCCAACAGCCGTATTGCTTTAGAAAGGCTTAATGAACAAACTCAGCTTTTATTAACGCAACAAGCTCAATTTAAACACCAACTAAGTCAGGCCAAAAAACTACACGAAGCAACTAAAAAACAACTTAATACCCTACGCAAACAACATGTCATTGACCCACAAACTGGCTTATACAAACGCCATTATTTAACCAAACAAACACAGTTATGGTTAAAACAAGACAAATCAATCTCAGCTATTGCCATTCAAATTGATAATTTAGAGCATTTTATTAATAATTTTGGCGATGCCATTGGCGAAGTGATTTTAAATAAAGTGGCTAAGCAAGTGCAAAAATATGTTTCGCAAAGTGGCTTAGCCGGACGCTCTGCAAAAGATCAATTCATCGTTTTACTTGCTAACATAGAACCCGAAACCGCTAACCTTATTGCACAAAAAGTGATAAGCGGAGTTGAAAAACTACGCTTTATAAGTTCAAAAAGCGATCTAAAACTCCCCCCCATTTCTCTCTCTCTAGGGATTACGGAACAACAACAAGGCGACTTTAACCAACTTGTTAAAAGTGCCTCAAACGCGGCCTTTAAATCACGCACATCTCAATAGCCAATTACAATGTTCACACAATAAATTAGCTGATAAATCATATTCAAATTGCACCCTTGGTGCACAATCAAGTACACTAGTCTTTATTACCACGATAGAGATTAATCATGAACGAGAACCCTGAAAAGACCACGCATTTTGGCTATAAAACTGTTGCCGAAACCGAAAAAGCTTCTATGGTTGCTGATGTGTTTCATTCTGTTGCGACAAAATACGATGTTATGAATGATCTCATGTCTTTTGGTATTCATCGCTTATGGAAACGTCAAACAATCGCTAGTTCAGGCATTCGTAAAGGCCATCATGTATTAGACTTAGCCGGTGGTACTGGCGATTTAACCGCAAAGTTTAGTCAACTTGTTGGCGATACCGGCCAGGTTGTTTTAGGTGATATAAACTCTTCAATGCTAAAGGTTGGCCGCGAAAAGCTGCATAACTTAGGCCTTGTCGGTAACATTAATTATGTGCAAATGAATGCTGAAGCATTACCTTTTCCTGATAATAGTTTTGATTTAATTACGATTGCTTTTGGCTTACGTAATGTTACCGACCAAAATAAAGCGTTGCGCTCTATGTACCGTATTTTAAAGCCAGGTGGTCGTTTACTCATTCTTGAGTTTTCGAAACCAGAGCAAGAGCTTCTCAGCAAAGCGTATGATTTTTACTCTTTCAACATTTTACCTACTATGGGTAAGCTAGTTGCTAACGACAGTGAATCGTACCAATACTTAGCCGAGTCAATTCGTATGCATCCAGATCAAGAAACGCTTAAATCGATGATGGTCGAAGCGGGATTTGAGCAAACGACTTATCAAAATCTAACAGGTGGCATTGTTGCGCTTCATCGTGGATTTAAATACTAAGGTTAGTAATTTATGGCGCTTGAAGAAAACAATAAAGAACAACCGGCTACAAGCAGTTTTTTTATGCTACCGAGTTTTGTGCTTTCGCTTATTGAACAAATACTAAATCAAGCGCTTAAACTCGACCCGAGCTTACACGATAAACTAAATGTAGTAGAGCATCAGCGTTTATTGGTTGAAGTTAGAGACTGGCAGCAAAAAATAGTCATTACCTATGCCAATCAGCAGCTACATCTTTACACTGCATTAGAACATGCTGACGCTGATTGTATGATCAGTGCCACCATAGATACATTGTTAGCACTGAAAAACCCTGCCATGATGACTCAACTTATTCGCCAAAATAAACTTGATTTAGAAGGCGATTTAAATATAGCTCAAAATTATAGTTCCGCCTTTTCAAGTGTAGACATTGATTGGCCAGAGCAACTAGCAAAGCATATTGGCGACGCGCCTGCACAACAACTTTATTTACATTTGCAGTCGCTTAAGCAGCAAGGTAAAAAAGCAAAGTCTCAGCTAGACAGTACTTTTATTAGTGTATGCCAAGATGAATTGGCAATCACCATTCATCCATTAGAGCTTGCGCAATTTAAACAACAAAATAGAGCACTAAAAGGCCAAGTTGCCGCCATTGAGCAACGTATTAACGCCTTAATTAAAGCTCTTTAACGCGCTAAGGATTTTTTGTGTCAACTGCCCGACTGTATTACATAACTAAAACTCTGCTTAGCTACGGTCTCGATGAGCTTATTCCAAAACACAAAGCACCTTGGTTTGCTAAACTTGCACGAGGAAGTTTGTTTTGGTTGCGCAACCAACACAAAGATAAACCACCTGGCTTAAGACTTCGATTAGCACTGCAACAACTTGGCCCAGTGTGGATAAAATTTGGCCAAATGCTTTCAACTCGACGCGATTTACTGCCTCATGATATCGCCTTGGAATTAGCCTTTTTACAAGATCAGGTAGAACCGTTCGAAGGTGAACTAGCCCAGAGGATTATCGAAAAAGCATTAGAAATAGATGATATTAGCCAGCTATTTAGCGAATTTTCACAAACCCCCTTGGCATCGGCCTCAATTGCTCAAGTGCATACTGCCACCCTCGTTGACGCGCAGGGAGAATCGCAAGATGTTGTTATTAAAGTTATTCGCCCTAATATTGAGCAACAAATCAACGCCGACTTAGCACTAATGGAAAAATTAGCTAAGGTTGTCGGTAAATTAATTAACGAAGCCAAGCGATTACGCCCTGTGGAAGTGGTTAAAGAGTATAAAAAAACATTGCTCGATGAGCTCGACTTAATGCGTGAGGGTGCTAACGGCATTCAATTAAAGCGTAACTTCGAAGGTTCAGAATCTCTTTATATCCCCACTGTATATAGTGATTACAGCCGCAATAATGTATTAGTTATGGAGCGAATTTACGGTATTCCTGTTTCGGATACTGAGGCGCTCATGGCACAAAATACCAATATGAAGTTATTAGCAGAGCGCGGAGTGGAAGTTTTTTTTACTCAAGTATTCCGCGATAGTTTTTTTCATGCAGATATGCACCCTGGCAATATTTTTGTGTCGCGCGAAAACCCGCACAATCCTAAATATATTGGTATAGATTGTGGTATTGTGGGAACACTTAACAAAGAAGATAAACGCTATTTAGCTGAAAACTTTATTGCCTTTTTTAATCGTGACTACCGCCAAGTAGCTCAGCTACATGTTGATTCAGGGTGGGTGCCGCCCGATACCAGCATTGAAGAGTTTGAATTTGCCATTCGTACCGTTTGCGAGCCCATTTTTAATAAACCACTGGCTGAAATATCATTTGGCCATGTACTGGTTAATTTATTTAATACTGCACGTCGTTTTAATATGCAGGTTCAACCACAACTCGTATTATTACAAAAAACCTTGTTGTATGTTGAAGGCTTAGGTCGCCAGCTTTATCCACAACTAGATTTGTGGAAAACCGCAAAACCGTTTTTAGAAGACTGGGTAAAACAACAGGTTGGCCCGCTTTCTGTACTAAAGCAAATGTATGCAAACTTGCCGTTTTGGGCAGAAAAAATGCCTGAGTTGCCTGATTTAATTTATCAAAATTTAAAACGAGCACCGCACGCACAACCTCCAACATCAACGGTTTCACATAAGCCCTTGGTTTTAGGACTTTTTAGTGGTGCAGCGATGATTGTTTCAGCATTATTTTATTTACAACACAACTTAATGGCTGCTGGCGTTGTCTTAGGCTGTGCTGTAGTTGGCTTTATAGCGGCTTGGCGCCGCGCATAAACTAAGTGCTATTTACCGCTGTGGGCGTATAATCAGCATTTAATCTTAATATTAACGGCTTTAAAAGCAGGAGAAAACCATGGGGTTTGGTGGTATTAGTATTTGGCAGCTATTAATTGTACTTGCAATCATTGTACTTTTATTTGGTACCAAAAAGCTACGCGGTATCGGTGGTGATTTAGGCGGTGCAGTTAAAGGTTTTAAAAAAGCGATGTCGGATGAGCAAAGCGCTGAAAAACAAGCCACCGAAAATAAAACAGAACACATTGAAAAATCAGCAGAATCAACACCTATCGATTCAAGTACAACTAGCAAAACTAAAGACAACGACAAGGTTTAACCAGCATGGGAATGTGGGAGCTTGTTGTTGTATTTATTGTCGGTTTGGTGGTGCTTGGTCCTGAGCGTTTACCTGTCGCTATTAGAACTGTGAGCCGTTGGGTTAAAACAGCAAAAGCAATGGCCAATTCCGTAAAAGCGGAGGTGAGTGAGGAGCTTCGTGTGCATGAGCTACACGAAAATCTAAAAAAAGCAGAGCAACAAGGTCTTAAAGATTTAAGTCCTGACCTACAAAATTCTGTTTCTGAGCTACAACAAGCGGCGCAATCAGTCACCCGTAGCTATAAAAAAAGTCAAACGCCAGCATCAAATAGCCAACAAACAGATGACTCAAAGTGAACATAGCACTCTCTTTTTTTCATGCACTTAATACACGGTATAAAACACAATGACTGAGGAAGTAAAATCAGGGTTTGTCGCTCATTTAATTGAATTGCGTGACCGGCTAATTAAATCGTTATTGAGTATTTTAGTGATTTTTATTGGCTTAATTTACTTTGCAAACGATATTTATACCTTTGTAGCCGCTCCTTTAGTTGCTCATTTACCTAGTACAGCCACTATGATTGCAACGGATGTTACTGCACCGTTTTTTGCCCCTTTTAAGCTGACGTTGTTTGTTGCTTTATTTGCTGCCATTCCTTGGATTTTGCATCAAATTTGGGGGTTTATAGCCCCGGGTTTATATCAACATGAAAAGAAAATGCTGATACCCATATTGGCTTCCAGTATTATCTTATTTTATAGTGGCATTGCTTTTTGTTACTTTGTGGTGCTACCTATAATTTTAGGGTTTTTCACCAGTGTAGGGCCGCAAATGATGACACTTGCGCCCGATATAAGTAGTTATTTAGGCTTTGTGCTCAAGCTGTTTTTTGCTTTTGGGATCGCATTTGAAATCCCAGTTGCAATTATGTTGCTCTGCTGGAGCGGTGCAACAACCACACAAAGTCTAAAAGAAAAGCGCCCCTATATAGTGGTTGGCGTATTTGTAGTGGCAATGTTTTTAACGCCTCCTGATGTGCTTTCACAAACCCTATTGGCACTACCTATGCTGCTTTTATTTGAGCTTGGTTTAATTTTAGCTAAATTTTATACCGCAAAACCACAACAAGAATCTAAGGAATAATATGAACAAGTATTTACTTTCTTTACTCGCTTTAGCAAGTGTACCGGCTTTAGCCGCTACTCCTATTAATGAGCAAGCTTTGCAAGCCTGTAGTTTTATTGAAAACGACTTTAATCGTTTACTCTGCTACGACAACACCATTGCCGGAAAGTCATTAACACAACCAGCACAAAGCCAGCTAAGCAAATCGGCACAAACAAATGTAAAAGCTGAGGCTCCCGCTGCAACAGCGCCTGTGGCCACTAAAGCAAAAGAGTTTGGTTTAGAGCATAAAGAAATTGCGGAAAATGGTGAAGAGTCTATTACATCAATGATTTCATCTGTTAAAAAAGCCCCTTATGGTGAGCTAATTATTACCTTAGAAAATAATCAGCAATGGCGTCAAATTGGCTCAGATAGCTTGAGATTAGATGAAGGTGATACCGTTATTATTAGCCGTGGCGTATTCAACTCTTTTTTACTTAAAAAAGCAGATCAAAACCGCTCAATTCGTGTAAAACGCACTCAATAATGCAATACACGTTAATTGATGCTGGCGTAAATTTAACTAATCATCAATTTGATGGTCAGCATCAAGAAGTGCTCGCTCGGGCAAAAGAGGTCGGTGTTAAGCATATGCTAATTATTGGCTGCGATATCAGCTCCAGTGAAGAATCATTAGCACTTGCTGCGCACTATAATCAATATGCTACCTCTGGTATTCACCCTCATGACGCTAAAACAGCAACCCCTGAGCTTGAGCAACAACTTACTCAGCTCGCTCAAAATGAGCAGGTTATTGCCATAGGTGAGTGCGGGCTAGATTACAATCGCGACTTTTCCCCAAGAGATGTGCAGCGTGATGTGTTTCGTCGTCAGCTCGCATTAGCTGAAAAGCTAAACCTGCCTGTTTATTTGCATGAACGCGACGCCAGTGAGGATATGCTTGCTATTTTAAATGAGTTTACTGTACGCGGTGTACTGCACTGTTTTACTGGTGATGCACAAGCACTCTCAGGTTACTTAAACTTAGGACTTTATATTGGTATTACCGGCTGGGTATGTGACGAAAGACGTGGCAAGGAGTTACAACAACTGATCCCAAGCATTCCCATTGAGCGTTTATTAATTGAAACCGATGCACCTTTTTTAATCCCTCGCACTGTTAAACCAAAGCCAAAATCAAGACGAAACGAGCCAGCATTGCTGCATTATGTGTGTGACACGCTTGCTCAGCTTTATGGCATTCCGGCATCTGAAGTGGCAAAGCATACTCGTGAAAACTTTAATCGCTTATTTGGATTAGAGAAAAAATAATGCGCATCTTTAGCACCTTGCTGGCATTCATCATGGTGTTTTTTACATCCTGTTTCCCTGCAACTGCAATTGATATAAATAGTGAATTTAGCTCAAAAAAAATAGAGTCTATTCATTATTCATTTACCCCCAACTCATTAGAAGATGCGCAACAAAGCAACTTACAACAATGGCAGTCACTTAATAATAAACCGCTTAATTTAGGTCTTGAAACTCGCCCTGTGTGGATTAAATTTCAACTAAATAATTATCTTAATAAGCCAACAGGGCCAATTTTATCGTTAGATAACCCACTTCTAAACAATGTATACCTGTACCACTTTATGGGTGAGAAGCAACTAAAATCGGAACATCTTGGTGATGCTCTTCCTTTATCTAATAGAGCGATTAAAAGTGAGTCTTTGCTGGTTAAATTAACACTTCCCGCTAACAGCGAAACCACCGTTTATCTTAACGTTAATAATAATGCGGGAATCGGGCTTCGCGTCCCCCTCACCTTATGGCAACAAGATGCATTATTAGCCCATAAAAGCATGGTTAACTTGCTTTATGGATTGCTGATTGGATTTATTTTTTCACTGGCTATCAGTAGCTTGGTTTTATTTGCTTTTTCACGTAAACATTATTTTGCCTATGCCGGTGTGATTACACTGATGCTTAGCCTGTTTTTAGCTTATATAGGTGGTTTTGGGTTTCGTTATGCCTCTCCAAGCATAGCCGCCTTACAGCAATTAATGCTGCCTATTTTGCTTATGCTGATCACGGTATTGTTTCTTCCTTTACAGCGCCATGTTTGCATACCCATTAAATCCAACTTAGTTAAAGGGCAAACAATAATTACCACCTTATATGCATTGGTTATTGTACTTATAGGGTTGCTGCCTACTGCGAGCGTGGCTTTGTTTGCTATTTTAAGCATTCCTGTCATTTTAAGTTATCATGTTGTCACAACATTATTTTATCTACGAAAAAACCCCACGAGCCCCAATAAATCTCTATTAATGGCACTCGGGTTCTTTTTAATTGTAGTCATTCATTTTTCCGTTGCGTTAACAGGCCTGTATACCGTCACTAGATCCAGCTTAATACTCACCTTCGCGGCCTCATTAAGCTGCTCATTTTGTTTAAGCTACACCGTCATAAAATTATTTATATTACAACGCGATGAGCAAGTCACAACGCAACAGGCATTGATTGCAAAAAGTGCAGCGCAAGATGCGCTCTTAAATGAGCGGATTGAATTACAAGAGCGCACTCGTCATGAACTTGAAAACCAAGTTGATGAGCGCACCTTTGAGTTACAAGTCACACTTAGGGAACTTGAAGATAAAAACCGCGAGCTTGAACAACTCAATATGGAAGATGCTCTAACAGGGGTAAAAAATAGACGCTTTTTTGATAAAAAAATAATCATGGAAATTCGCCGTTCACGCCGTGAGCAAACACCCTTGAGCATCATTATGCTTGATATAGATAAGTTTAAAGCAATCAACGATACGTATGGCCACTTAACCGGCGATCAGGTAATTCGAGCAGTCTGTGATGTTATTAAACAACAATTAAAACGTCCTCTTGATGAAGTGGCGCGTTATGGTGGTGAAGAATTTGTCGTCCTGCTACCCAATACTAATAATCAAGGTGCGTTAGCTATTGCCGAGCAAATACGGTGCGCAATAGAAAAAAACACTGTCAGTGTTGCAGGTACTACGATTAAATACACCATTAGTGCCGGTGTTTATACTCATATTGCCGATGATGTTCATAACCCTGAAATATTTACTGAGCGTGCCGATAAGGCACTCTATCTAGCAAAACAACATGGCCGCAATCAAGTGGTTAATTTTCCAATCTCACAGTAGGAGCGTATAACTTATGGCCCAATCTGGACTAGACCTTTTCCCATATACTCGCATGCGTAGAATGCGCCGTAATGATTTCTCTCGTCGCCTTATGGCTGAAAATCAGCTGAGTGTTAATGATCTTATTTACCCTGTTTTTGTGCTTGAAGGTAAAAACCGTCGTGAAAGTATTGAATCGATGCCCGGCATTGAACGTTTATCAATTGATTTACTGCTAGAAGAAGCTAAAGAATTAGTTGATTTAGGCGTCCCTGCGCTCGCTATTTTCCCTGTTACCCCTGCAGATAAAAAGTCTCTACTCGCTGAAGAAGCGTATAACGATGATGGCTTAGCACAAAGAACTGTTCGCGCATTAAAAGAAACCTTTCCAGAGCTTGGCGTGATCACCGATGCTGCACTTGACCCATTTACTGTGCATGGTCAAGACGGCATTATTGATGATGCAGGTTATGTAATTAATGACGTCACTACCGAAATTTTAGTTAAGCAGGCGCTATCACACGCACATGCAGGTGCTGATGTTGTTGCCCCATCAGACATGATGGATGGGCGTATTGGTGCAATTCGTGAAGCCCTTGAAGCCGATGGCTTTATTCACACTCGCATTATGGCCTATTCAGCAAAGTATGCATCAAGCTACTATGGCCCATTTAGAGATGCTGTCGGTTCAGCAGGAAACTTAAAAGGCGCTGATAAAAAAACTTACCAAATGGATCCTGCCAACTCTGATGAAGCTATTCGCGAAGTGGCTCTTGATTTGCAAGAAGGCGCCGATATGGTAATGGTTAAGCCAGGTATGCCTTATTTAGACATTGTACGCCGCGTTAAAGATGAATTTGGTGTACCAACATTTGCTTATCAGGTAAGTGGTGAGTACGCGATGCATAAAGCCGCTATTGATAACGGCTGGCTGAGTGAGGAAGCCACTATTATGGAATCTTTATTAGCATTTAAACGTGCTGGTGCTGATGGCATTCTGACTTACTTTGCAAAGCAGGCAGCCCGCTATTTAAATAAGTAATAAAAGCATATTGATATAAAAGGGCTTTATTGCCCTTTTTTTATGTTTAAGAACAACACATAGTTGGCATTTATGCAGCGTTACCCCCTATTTTTATAGATAGTAATCACACTACACAGGCTCTGTCTTACCTAAAACCAAACACACAACTGTACGTTCTACCTCAAAAAATAACAAAACTTAATATTGTTAACATTCTGTATTCTATTTGTAATTATTTTTCATTACACTAAGCGTCCCATTTGGGGAAACAAAAACACGGGAAAAAATAATAATGTTGAAAACAAAAATAACGCCATTGGCGCTTGTGTTAGCAAGCCTCAGTGCACCCGCTACCGCTAACCTCGTTATATCAGAATACGTAGAGGGCAGTAGCTATAATAAAGCAGTAGAACTATTTAATAATTCGACAACCCCACTGTCATTGGATGGCTACACCCTAAGTCTCTATTCAAATGGCAATACAGAGGCAAACAATACACTCGATTTAACCGGTGAACTTGCTGCTAATAGCACGTATGTCATTGTTAATGGTAATGCTTCAGTTGAATTAAAAGAAAAAGCAGATCAACTCAGCGCCGTCACTAACTTTAATGGTGATGACGCACTGGTACTTACGCAAGGCTCAACCGTTATTGATAGCTTTGGCCAGCGCGGCGTAGATCCAGGTTCATTTTGGTCTGAAGGTGGCGTACAAACACAAAATAAAACACTGCGCCGTAAAGAAACTCAATTAAACGGACGCACTGATGCCGATGGCGCTTTTAATCCAAGTGAGCTATGGCTGCAATTTGATCAAGATGATTTTAGTGATCTAGGTATCTTTGCAGGGAATTCTTCACCTAATCCAGATCCTGAGCCAGAACCTGAAGATCCTTTACTATGTGGCGCTGATAAAACATTAATTAGCAGTATTCAAGGTGAAGGCGCAAGCAGTCCACTGGTTAACACTGTGGTTGAATTTGAAGGCGTTGTGACAGCTGATTTCCAAGCAGATGATCAGCTCAAAGGCTTTTTTGTAAATTCACTTAATAGTGATGAAGATGCAAATCCCCTTACTTCTGAAGGTGTATTTGTTTACTTTACCAATACTGATGTGAATGTTGGCGATCATGTTCGCGTACAAGGTACTGTTGAAGAGTACTTTGATGCCACCCAAATTGGTAATGTTAGCCAAGTTGCTATTTGTGATACCAGCCTTTCAGCTTATCCGACTAAAATCACTTTACCCGTTATCGATCAAAGTGAGTTAGAGGCATTTGAAGGTATGTTGGTGACCCTAGAGCAGCCATTAGTTGTCACGAATAACTATGGTTTAGGTCGATATGGTGAATTAGAGCTTGCCACCGAACGTTTATATCAAGGGACACAAGTTGCACTTCCTGGTGCGGCAGCAAATGCGGTTGAAGCGCAAAATCTAACTAAAAAAATACTCGTAGATGATGGCTCAACTCGTCAAAATCGCGACCCTATTGCTTACCCTGTACCTGGATTATCAGCAGAGAATACGCTGCGTACTGGCGATACAGTAAATACCGTTACTGGCACCCTAGCGTACAGTTTTAGCACTTACCGTATTCACCCAACGGTCACACCTCAGTTTATAGCAACGAATCCGCGTACCGATGCACCAGAGTTAAACCCTGACGCTGATTTACGTGTTGCCAGCTTTAACGTACTTAACTACTTTAATGGCGACGGCCAAGGCGGCGGTTTCCCAACTAGCCGAGGCGCTGACTCAGAAGTAGAATTAATTCGTCAGCAGGCCAAACTAGTTAGTGCTATCAGTGCTATGCAAGCTGATGTGATTGGCTTAATGGAAATTGAAAATGACGGCTTTGGCGAATTTAGCGCAGTTGCAAGCTTAGTAAATGCACTTAATGATGCCGACAGTCAAAATCAATATGCATTTGTGGACTTTGGCGTTGATAAAATCGGCACCGACGCTATTACTACCGCGCTTATTTATCGTGCTGATAAAGTACAGCAAGTAGGAACAGCAGCGATTACAACTGACGCGCCTTTTGACTACAGCAATCGCGCACCTATTGCGCAAAGCTTTAAGTCTTTAGAGACAGAAGAAGTCTTTACTGTTGCCGTTGCTCACTTAAAATCTAAAGGTGGTTGTGGAAGTGCAACTGGTGGAAACGCTGATCAAAATGACGGCCAAGCATGTTGGAACGAAATTCGAACTGCTGGCGCCAATGCATTTGCTGATTGGTTAAATAGCAAACCAACAGGGGTTGATGATGAAGATATCATTCTTGTTGGCGACATGAACGCCTATGCAATGGAAGATCCTATCCGTGCATTTGCTGATAAAGGCCTTAAAAATGTGGTTGCTGAGCTAGATGGCAACACTTTAGGTTACTCTTATAGCTTTTCTGGCCGAGCGGGTAGTTTAGATCACGCCCTAGTCAGTCCAAGCTTATTAAATAAAGTAGTCAGTGCAACCGATTGGCACATTAATGCCGATGAGCCTATCTCGCTTGATTATAACGTTGAGTTTAAATCTGACGCACAACAATCAACCTTATATGCTCAAGGTCCTTACAGAGCGTCAGATCATGACCCTGTTATTGTCGATATTCGCTCGACCATTATCGCGCCACCTGAGCCAGAACCTGAAGTAATTATTGGCGAAATTAATAATATTGGCGGGTGGTTTTGGTGGAAAAGCTACAGCTTTGAAATCCCACAAGGTTATGACGAGCTAACGGTTAGCCTTGACGGTGGCTGGGGTGATGCAAACTTATTTGTACGCCATAAAAGAAACCCGACTCTTTTCAGAAAAGATTGCGCCTCAATAAGCTTCGGTAATAGCGAAAGCTGTTCATTTACCAACCCTAAAGAAGGTAAGTGGCGAGTGCGTGTAAACGGCGCCATTCCTTTTGGTAATGTTAAATTAACGTACAAAGCAACAAAGTATGCTGATTAAGCTTAATTAGTCGGTTAACAATTAGGTATTGTGACCTAAAATATCTATATAGTTACTCAAAAGCCGCTTTCGCGGCTTTTTTATTTTTTATACAAATGTAATTCAGACAAGCTTCAGCAAACATTGCTTACTATCTATGCAAACCTTGATATGGCCTTTATCAAATTTCACACCTTTCATTTATTGTTTAATAAATACAAAGTGTGAAGCTGCGTTACTACACCTGCGCTAAAACGATAATTGCCCAGTCCTGCTAACCCATATAAAAACCATTGAGATAGACGTTACTCTCGCTGTAAATATATTTTTATAAAGGATTCAAAATGAAAGAACGCATTCACCTTATATCAACTTGTCAAAGGGCTTTTAAACCTTTGGTAGGGATGTTGATAGTTTTTTCACTGTGGGGAACGAACAACGCCATTGCAGCAACCTCATTAGAAGCGGCAATACCACAAGGCAGCTTATTTGATGTGATAAGTGCGCGTGCTAAAAAGCTTGCTGAGCAAGATTACATTGCACCTAAAAACATACAAATAGAAGCGCTCAATAGTATTGATTATCAAGACTACCGCTCAATTCGCTTCAAACACGATCAATCGGTATGGAAAGATGAAGGGCTTTATGAGCTGCAACTATTTCACCCAGGTTTTTTATATAAAACCCCAGTCAAAATCAATATCGTTGATCAAGATGCCAAGCTTAGCCGTCTCCCATTTAGCACAGACTTTTATCAATATGATGGAACAGCAGCATACCTAAAAGATGAAATAGCGAAAAGTGTTGAAGGTACACAGTTAGGGCATGCTGGTTTTAGATTGCACTACCCACTAAATAACGATGACTATAAAGATGAAATTATGGTGTTTCAGGGCGCTTCTTATTTTCGCCTAGTTGGACCTAATCAAGTTTATGGCTTATCAGCACGCGGATTGGCAATTGATACCGCACAAACATCTGGTGAAGAGTTTCCTTCATTTAAAGAGTTTTGGTTAGTAAAACCAACACCAGAGCAAACTAATATTACTATTTTTGCTTTACTCGATAGCCCATCGGTAGCGGGAGCCTACAAGTTTGAAATAGACCCAAACACACAGACACGAGTTAACGTCGACATGCAAATTTTTGCGCGTAAAGATGTTAAAAAGCTAGGTATAGCGCCATTAACGAGCATGTTTTATCACGGTGAAAATAGCACTAAGTTTTTTGATGATTACCGCCCTGAAGTACATGATTCAGATGGTTTGCTCACGCAGTCACAAGAGAGTAATTGGGTATGGCGTCCGCTTAATAATCCATCCCAACTCAGTGTAACCTCTTTTTCATATGAGAATCCAAAAGGCTTTGGCCTTGTGCAGCGTGACCGTGACTTTAATAACTACTTTGATATAGAAGCGCATTACCATGACCGCCCTAGCCTTTGGATAGAACCACAAGGTGAATGGGGCAATGGCCGTGTTGAGCTAGTAGAAATTCCAACAGATACTGAAACAAACGATAATATTGTAAGTTATTGGGTTCCTGAAAAGCCGTTCAAAGCAGGAGAGGCATTAAAGTTTAGCTATAAGATGACGACGTTTAATGATTATCTAAGCCAAAATAATTTGGCCAAAGTAGCTAGAACGCGTATTGGTAGTGCCGCATTACCTGGTGAAGATAATCCACCGCCAAAAAGCCATCGTCAATTTACTGTTGACTTTACCGGCCCTGATATCAATCAGTTATCAGCAAAATTAGCACTTAGCGCAGATCTTCAGCTGACTACCGGTGAAGCCCGCGATATTACAGTGCAAAAATTACCAAAATCATTAGGTTGGCGTGTTGCTTTTAAAGTCGCTCCCCAAGGTAGTGATCCTGTAGATATGCGTTTATCGCTAAAGCTACGTAATAAAGAAGTGAGCGAGGTATGGAGCTATGTTTGGTATCCAAATGACATCAAGTAAACAAAGCACAGGCACGCCGATGCCTCTTAAAACACTTCGTGTGTGGTTATTTGCTATCGCTGCTATTGGTCTTTCAGGCTATGGCATTTCAATTATGTTTGAAATTTTAAACTCAAATGGCATGACCTTGCTTGAGTATGCACTTCTTGCTTTATTTTCTATTACTTTTGCGTGGATAGTCACCGCATTTTGTAGTGGTTGTATTGGTTTTATACTGCAGCTATTTCGGATAGATCCACTCACACTTAAAAAAATAAAGCCGGTCTCTATTAACAGTGAAGCACTATCACAGCAAAAAACAGCTGTGGTTATGCCTATATATAACGAAGATACGCACAGAGTGATTGCAGGCTTTGAAGTCAGCTTACAATCATTAAAAGCGACAGGGCAATTAAAACACTTTGATTTTTATTTACTAAGCGATACACAAGACGCAACTATTGTTAGTAATGAATTAAGTGCATGGCATGCGTTATGTGAGCGCTTAGGTGATACTGCAAAGCAGGTATTTTATCGTCGCCGTGAAGATAACAAACATCGTAAAGTGGGTAACTTAACCGACTTTTGTGAGCGCTGGGGTAGCCAATACGAGCATATGATTGTATTGGATGCCGATAGTGTGATGACTGGCCAATGCATGCTAGAGCTCACTACCAGTATGCTAAATAATCCACAAGCGGGATTGATTCAGACTATCCCTATTCCTGTGCGCCAAGATACTTTTTTTGGACGCTTTTTACAGTTCGCTTCAATTCTTTATAGTCCAATGTTAGCTACCGGCTCTGCTTTTTGGCAGACCGACAAAGCCAATTACTGGGGCCATAATGCCATTATTCGCGTCAAAGCATTTATTGATTGCTGTGGCTTGCCAACACTAAAAGGTAAAGCGCCTTTTGGTGGTGAAATTTTAAGTCATGATTTTGTGGAAGCCTCTTTATTACATAGCGCGAATTGGGACGTATTATTACTTGCCGATATTGAAGGCAGTTACGAGGAAGTTCCGAGCAACATATTAGATTATGCTGTACGCGATAGACGCTGGGTTCAAGGTAATATTCAACACCTTGGCTTATTATCATCAGCAAAATTAAAGCTAATGAGTAAGCTGCATTTTTTACTGGGTGCAACCGCGTATATATCATCACTCATTTGGTTATCTATGCTGGCGTTAAGTACCATAGATGCGGTAACACGCGCTTTAAATAGCGATGTCTATTTTAATCGCGCCTATCAACTATTTCCAACTTGGCAAATAGCCAAAACAGAACTCATTGACTCATTACTTTACCTAACTATCATTATTTTATTATTGCCTAAACTCATGGGCGTGATTGTTACCTTAGTACACCGTAAGCAGCGCTTTGGTGGTGCATTAAAACTTACTTTAGGATCTATAATTGAAACCGTGTTTGCCATTATTGTGGCACCATTAATGATGGTTTTTCATGCATATTTTGTAGTCTGTGTATTTTTAGGTAAAAAAGTAAAATGGGACGCTCAACCGCGTGAAGGCAGAATGGTGCCATGGAAAGAAGCGTTTAGTTATACATTGTTTTCTTCGCTTGTTGCCATTGTATGGGGTAGCGTTGCTTATTACTTTACACCGGTCTTTTTTTGGTGGTTATCTCCTATTTTATTAGGGCTCATCCTCGCTGCTCCTATTGTGCGTTACTCAAGTAGTATCAAGCTAGGCATTAAGCTAAGGCAGTGGGGCATTTTCCTCTGCCCGAGTGAAGTAGATAATGATGCAACATTAGCAGCTCTTAAAGTACACCTCAAAGAGATAGCCGTTCCACCTGTAGGGCGTTATTCAACAGCAACACCGCTGTTACCATTAGAACATAAAGTGACAATGCCTATTCAGAACTTTAATAGTGAATCACATCGAAAGAAGTTTAAAGCACTCATCACAAAAACTGCAAATAAGCTAAGTTAATACCACTACAAATAAAAAAGGAGCAACCTTGTGTTGCTCCTTTTTTTTAGCTGCGTTTACACTCATTTTTTTAACCATGCTCATTTAATACGACGGGCTTCATTATCTTTAAATCAATCATGCTTTATAAAAGTTAAACAATAAAAAACCCGCAGCAAGTGCGGGTTTTTTTAAAGAGTTAGAGTGCTAATTACTTAGCCGCTTTTTTCTCTTTTTCTGCAGCGATTACAGTTTCAGCTACGTTAGCTGGACATGGTGCATAGTGTGAGAACTCCATAGAGAACTGACCACGACCTGATGTCATTGTACGTAGTGAACCGATGTAACCAAACATTTCTGATAACGGTACGTCAGCTTTAATACGAACGCCAGTTAAACCAGCTTCTTGATTGCTTAACATACCACGACGACGGTTAAGGTCACCAATTACATCACCTACGTGATCTTCTGGCGTGAACACGTCAACTTTCATGATTGGCTCAAGAAGTTGTGCACCCGCTTTAGGGATAGACTGACGGAAAGCGCCTTTAGCTGCGATTTCGAAAGCGATTGCTGATGAATCCACGGCGTGGAAGCCACCGTCGAAAAGTTCAACTTCAACATCAAGTACTGGGAAGCCAGCTAGAACACCTTCGTTCATCATTGACTTAAAGCCTTTCTCAACTGCAGGCCAGAATTCTTTAGGTACGTTACCACCAACAACTGAAGATGTGAACGTGAAACCAGAACCCACTTCGCCAGGCTTGATACGGTAATCGATTTTACCGAATTGACCAGAACCACCAGATTGTTTCTTATGCGTGTAGCTATCTTCGATTTCACGAGTGATAGTTTCACGGTAAGCAACCTGTGGTTGACCAACGATAAGGTCTACACCGTAAGTACGCTTAAGGATATCTACTTTGATATCTAAGTGAAGCTCACCCATGCCTTTAAGGATAGTTTCACCTGAATCTTCATCAGTTTCAACTTGGAAAGATGGATCTTCTGCAACCATTTTACCGATAGCAACACCCATTTTCTCATTACCGCCTTTATCTTTAGGCTGTACAGCAATCGAGATTACTGGAGTTGGGAATACCATTGGCTCAAGTGTTACTGGGTGCTTAGGATCACAAAGAGTGTGACCAGTTTGCACGTTCTTCATACCAACGATAGCGATGATATCGCCCGCTTGCGCTGAAGTAAGCTCTTTACGATCATCAGCTTGCATCTCAACCATACGGCCAACACGCTCAGTTTTACCAGTAAATGCATTAAGGATAGTATCACCCTTGTTAAGCTTACCAGAGTAAATACGTACGAATGTTAACGCACCAAAACGGTCATCCATGATTTTGAATGCTAACGCTTTGAAAGGTTCGTCTGCAGATACAATTGCGTGCTCGCCGTTTTCGTTACCTTCTTCATCCATAAGAGGTTGAGGATCAACTTCTGTAGGAGCTGGTAAGTAATCAACAACAGCATCAAGGATTAATTGCATACCTTTGTTTTTGAATGCAGAACCACAGTATGTAGGGAAGAACGCAAGGTCACGAGTACCTTTACGGATACAACGCTTGATATCTTCAACTGAAGGCATTTCACCTTCCATGTACGCTTCCATTAGGTCATCGTCTTGCTCTACAGCAGTTTCAACTAGGAACTCATGGTATTCATCAGTTTTTTCTACCATGTCTGCAGGAACGTCAACAATTGAGTAGTTCTCAGGAAGACCTGTCTCATCCCAAACATATGCTTGTTTGTTTAAAACGTCTACAACACCTACGAATTCGTCTTCAATACCAATTGGTAAAGTCATAACTAATGGAACAGCACCAAGTACTTTTTGTACTTGCTCAGTTACACGGTAAAAATCAGCACCCATACGGTCTAATTTATTTACGAAAATAATACGTGCAACACCTGATTCGTTCGCGTAGCGCCAGTTAGTTTCTGATTGTGGCTCAACACCACCAGAACCACAGAATACACCCACACCGCCATCTAATACTTTAAGTGAACGGTAAACTTCAACGGTGAAGTCAACGTGTCCAGGAGTATCGATAACGTTAAAACGGTGATCTTTCCAGAAACAGCTTACTGCCGCAGACTGGATAGTAATACCGCGCTCAGCTTCTTGCTCCATGAAATCGGTAGTAGACTCACCATCATGTGTCTCACCGCTTTTGTGGATTGTACCTGTAAGCTTTAGGATACGCTCAGTAGTTGTGGTTTTACCCGCATCAACGTGCGCGAAAATACCAATGTTTCTGTACTTCGATAAATCTGCCATTAATTTTACTCTTAATAAAGTCGATAAATTATTCGGCGGGAGTATAGCATTACTTAAAGCGAACATCACCATTGAAGTCGCTTAAAATGCAATCAATTTATAAAAAACTTGCTTTAAAGATATTTTGGGGTATGAGATAGGCTTGATAGGGGCCCGTTATAAACTGAATTTAAATGAATTAAGTGCTTAGTAAGTGCAATGCAGTGATGGCATGAAGCATATAAAATTATTTTGCTCCATGCCCATCATTAGTAAAATTACTCAAAAGTCATGGTTTTGACTTTGTCACAAATAACTAAATTACCCGCCGTTTTAGCTTTAATTTCATCAACACTTACACCGGGGGCGCGTTCTAATAAGTGAAAAGCGCCGTCTTTAATTTCTAATAAGGCTAGATCCGTAATTACTTTATTAATACAGGCAACACCGGTTAGTGGCAGACTACTTTTTCCCAGTAGCTTCGCTTCAGCTTATTTAATAGTAGCTATAAAGTAGTGTTTTCCCCGCAACATGAAATCCGTTTTACAGCCCTTACTTTAGTGCTATAAATGAACAAAAATTAAAATGAGAATTATTTGTATTTAGGTGTTGACAGTTACTTAGATCTAACTGATAATCAATCTCAACAAGGAGGAAGTACATTGCTTTTTGTGACGGTAAAATTCATTTGTTTCTCGACCCTGAAACAACGTGTGGCTCACGTTAAAGCCAAGATTATCTGTTATTAATCACAACGCCCCTTGATATTGATTGCAGATAATCGTCTATTACTTGCTTGCTACATTGCTCATATCGGTGACGGTTGATATGAAACTAAAAAGCCCTTACGGGCTTTTTTTATGCCTGTAATTTAATATACAATCAGCTCAAAGTTAATGAGAATTATTTTCAATTGAGTATTGACAGTTCGACAAATCTAACTGATAATCAATATCAACAAGACGGTAAAGCATACTTCTTGTGACGGAAAAGTTCATTTGTTTCTCGACCCTGAAACAACGTGTGGCGCACGTTAACAGCTATGGAAACCTGTTATAAACCACAACGCCCCTTGCTGTTTATGACCTGTTTCCGCCCTACTCATTTACTTGCTACATTGCTCATATCGGTGACGGTAGATATGAAACTAAAAAAGCCCTTACGGGCTTTTTTTATGTCTGTAATTTAGTGCGTAAGGCCTTAACCTGCGCTTTTATAAATTAACGACGGTTTTTTCGTGCACGTGCTCGGCGTTGTTTTTTCTCTTCTTCTTTGGCTTGCTTTTTAGCCTCTGCAGCAGCGCGCAATCCAGCCACCATTATTTCTTCCTCTTCACGCATGGTAGGTGTTTCCATGGTGATACGGCCAATAATACCATCTCGTAATTCATTAATTAGAATTTCTGACATTTTATACGTATCGATTTGGTTACCACCGCGAATACAGCCGCGTTTTTTACCCGCCATTTCAACAAACTCCCAATCACTTTCTGGTAGCTCATCTAACTTATAACGTGCCTTTAAAAGCTCAGGATAAGCATGCAATAAATACTCAGCGGTGTAACTTGCTACTTCTTCGTACTCAATAGCGGTATCACGTATCGCACCGGTTGCGCCTAAACGATAACCTGAGTTTTCGTTCTCTACTTTTGGCCACAGCATCCCTGGCGTATCGTAAAGCATAATGCCATCATCAAGCTTAATACGTTGCTGCGCCTTAGTTACTGCAGGCTCGTTACCTGTTTTAGCCACTATACGCCCAGCAAGCACATTTATGAGCGTCGATTTACCTACGTTAGGAATACCCATTATCATGGCTTTAATTTGCTTATCGGCACCAACTTTATGCGGCACTAACTTTTTACATAGCTCATTAATACGATGCACTTCAGCCGCTTTATCGTTACCAAATGCAATGGCTTTTACGCCATTTTCTTGCTCAAAATAGTCTTTCCAGGTTTGCGTCATTTTAGGATCAGCTAAATCGGCTTTATTCAAAATTTTGATGACCGGCTTACCTTCTCGTAAGGTAGCCACCATCGGGTTTTCGCTACTGTAAGGAATGCGCGCATCTAGCACTTCAATGATCACATCCATTTGTGGCATTATTTCTTTAATTTCATTTCGGGCTTTATTCATGTGCCCAGGGAACCACTGTATTCCAGCTCTACTCATTTGATTTATATGACCTTTAATTAAAGGCCGTAGCCTATGGGTACTAATGTGGGTACTAAAAGTAAAACTATGCTTTTGTACTTTTGATATTAATGTAAGTCTACTACATTACTTGAAGTTATTGCAGTTGCTTGTGTTATTCGGTAATGAGCTTACCATCATTAGGCTTAATAACCCTCAAATAAAGACTTTATATGCGTACATAGTTGATGACATATAAGCAATTAGTTAAATAGCATGGAGAGCTAAGGTTTCACGGGACAAACTGGTTCAATCGGTAATCCCCCCTCAATAATAACTGCAACCTATGAGTACATGAAAAAGTATGCTGTGGGTTTTGATGACATCCCAGATAAAGCAGTTAAGCGCCTGATAGATTCGATAGAGTATTTAACTGGAGAAAGATCTGTTAAATAAAACCCTTATAAACCCGACTTACCATTTCATAATTTAAATTATGAAATGGCCATGAAAAAACACGTAGCATTGAGCCGTGGCGTAGTAGTATGGTTAAATCGCGGCGCGCTTAAATGAATTATGCGAACCAGCGCCGATATCAGCAGTCTATTACAATGACACTTTAAAACCTAGGTAGTGTCCCCTGCTGACTGTAACTAAACTACTGTAATAACCTAGCACAGTTATTACAGTAGTTTAGCGCTTTATTATTTAATTACTATCGGATTAATTGGAGAACCTGACCCTTTTTTCATTTTCAAGGCTGCCGCAGAAAATAGGAATGTATACTGACCGTCTTCAGCACTGTCTTTTGCTAAATCATCTAACCAATATAATTCACTCAATACTACACCAAGGTCACGAATTAACGCGCCATGTAGAGGAATCACATAATCTTGACCATTGATATTTTGTGGCACAAGCTCTACAGCTAGATTATCAGCCGCAATAACAGGAATTTCCATGTTATCAACCCATCTTATTAGTTCTTTGCTATAACACAGCCCAGGCTCAGTTGTAGCTGACCATGGTGCATCAGGAGTATCGGCATAAAAGCGACCTACAGAACCAGTGCGGATTAACAGTATGTCACGCTTTTCAACTTTGACGTTTTGAGCTTTCGCTGTTTCCTTCAAATCATCCAGTGTAATGCAACTGCTAACAGGAAGACGGCCTGATTTACCCCCCTTCAAACGGCCAACATCTAACAGAATACCTCGACCAACGACACCATGCTCTCCCAGTACACCAACATCAACATGGTCATGACCATGCACGGTGCTATCAGCAGATACGCCACCGAATACTTTATCACCATACCAAGCATGACCAAGCGCATCCATATGTGTAGTACCTTGTAGATACATGAATACCGCATCATCTGAATATTTCACACCACCCGCTAATGCGTCTAACTTGCCAGTTGAATACATACTTTGATCTTGGGTCATAAAGTGTCTTGCTGGCACTCTACCGGGAAAAACAGGACCGATACCATGAGTAAGTGGTAGTTGAAGGGTAAAAGTTTCACCTGTTTTAACCGCTTTTACACCTCTTAGCGCTTGCTCATTATCTAGATAATTAAGTGCACCAATTTGGTTCTCTTTACCCCATTTAGTCCAGTTGTTTGGCATGTCTTTTTGTAACTCTTCGATTGGGCTCGTTTCAGCTAAAGCTGCACCTGCCGAAGCTAGTAGAGCACTTGCAATCGCAACATTAAGTAGTTTTGTTATACATTTCATAGTTTTTTCCTTTGTTGTTGAAGACGTCAATATTATTATTTTGTTGCTAACACACTTTTATGTACTTTGTTTCCAGATATTCCTCGATTCCCTGCTTACCGCCCTCACGACCAACACCAGAGGACTTAATACCGCCAAAAGGGACTGCTGCATCAGAAATCAACCCCGTATTAACACCGATCATCCCTGCTTCGATTACGCGTGAAATTCGTTTAATTTGAGCTAAATTAGAACTGTAAAAGTAGGCCGCCAACCCAGTATTTTGCGCGCGTAAATGCGCTAGTAGCTGGTTCTCATCGCTGTACTTTATCAAGGGTGCGATAGGACCAAATATCTCTTGTTTTACGCAGTCCATTTCAATCGTTGCAGAATTTAAAACAGTGGGTTTAAACCAATTTGGTGATTGTTCCCAGCGTTCTCCACCACATACTACTTCAGCTCCTTTTGTTACGGCATCCTGTAACAAGGATTCCACTTTTTCTAAGGCTTCTTGATTAATTAAAGGCCCCATATCAACGCCATCTTGAGAGCCTAAACCTAAGGTTAATTTGCTTACACGCTCGACAAGTAGTTGGGAAAAGTCGTCATAGATACTTTCATGGACGTAAAAAGCATTGGCACAAACACAGGTCTGCCCAGCATTGCGAAACTTGGAAACCATAGCTCCTTGTACCGCGCTTTCTATGTCAGCATTTTCGCTCACGATGAATGGTGCATTTCCACCAAGCTCCAAAGATAATCGTTTTACGTTCGTGGCGGATGCGGCCATTAAGTATTTTCCAACACCAGTAGAGCCCGTGAAGCTCAACTTACGAACAATATGACTTTGCGTTAAACATTGACCGATGACTTCTGCCTCGCCGGTCACTACATTTAAGACACCAGCAGGAATACCTGCTTGCGCAGCTAACTCAACCAAAGCTAAGGCAGTAAATGGAGTGTCAGGAGCAGGTTTTACAATCATAGTACAACCCGCGGCTAGGGCTGGAGCAACTTTACGAGTAATCATTGCAGCGGGAAAATTCCAAGGTGTAATAGCACCACACACACCAACAGGCTCTTTAGTGACAATCATTGTGTCTGCGTTTTCTGCAAAAGGCAGAACACCACCGTGCTCCATCAGTGAAGGCTGGGCGTACCAATTGACATAGCTGATGGCGTAATCTATTTCACCGAGCGCCTCATGCAGGGGCTTTCCTTGTTCCAAGGTTAGGATTTTTGCAATTCGCTCTCTGTCATTCGTTATTTTCTCTGCCCATTTTGCCAGAAGTGCACAACGCTGGCGCACGCTAACATCACGCCATTTATAAAAAGCTACCTCGGCATCAACGATGCAAGCATCAATTTGTTCGCGGCTTAAACAAGGGACAGAACCAATTTTTTCATCCGTCGCTGGATTTAAAATTGATTGTCCTTTTACACTGGCCCCTGATACCCATTCACCATTGATAAAAGCCTCTTGACGCAATTTTAAAGCTTCAATATCAAACATCGTCTTCTTGTTCCTCATTGTTATGTTGACGCCAACGCTTTTGTTTTTTAACTAAGGTTGACTGATCTATATCAAGTGCTTTCGCAGCTGCTCGAGTTGTTCCGTGCTCAAGCAAAGCTTCGGTGATTAATTGTTGCTCCAAGGCCTCCACTTGAGATTTCAATGTATGAGTTCCTGAGTTCATCACCTTCTTAATAGCAAGCTCTTTTGGTAATTGAGCCACCGTAATTAAAGATTCATTTGCCGTAACAACTAAGCGCTCTGTTAGATTGATTAACTCGCGAATATTGCCCGGCCAATCATACGAACTTAACTGCGCAATGAGGTCGGGATGCCATCGACAATCCAATTCATACTTGTGGTTAAAGTGTTGAATAAAGTGCTCGAGTAGAGGTTTAACTTCATCGGTTCTTTCTCTCAAAGGAGGCAGGCTAATAGGCACAACGTTTAAACGGTACAGTAGGTCTTCTCTAAATAACTTAGCTTCAACCAAACGCTTGAGATCGTGATGCGTTGCCGAAATCAAACGGAAGTTGGTGGTTTTAAACTCAGTGCCACCGACGGGAATAAAACGGTGCTCAGCAATCACTTTGAGTAGCTTTGCTTGTAAACTAAGAGGTAGATCACCTATTTCGTCGAGAAATAGTGTGCCATTGTTAGCCGCTTCTAGTAGTCCGGTTTTGCCTTTACTCAATGCGCCAGTAAAAGCGCCAGGCACGTAGCCGAAAAGTTCAGCCTCGAGCAATGACTCAGGCATTGCTGCGCAATTAAGCTCAATAAATGGACCGTCACAGACTTTGCTGTATTGATGGATTGTGCTTGCCAGCAGTGTTTTTCCCGTTCCCGTTTCGCCCTGAATAATTATTTTTGCGCTTGAGGTGGCTACTTTTTTAGCCAAGTCATAACAGGCTTTAGTATTTCTACTAATAATGAAAGACGCTTGGTTATCAGCATTTTCGACTGATGCACCATAGTGCTCTCGTAGTTTAAATATTTGCTCTAGCTTTTCTTCTGCTCTTTTAGCCTTTGAGAGTTCAGTGATATCTCTGACTGTAGTAACGACATATTCAATTCGACCTTGTGCATCAAACATTGGTGTGCCCGAAACAAAGATCTTGTGGTCATTGCCAATAGTTTGAACAATGGTCACAGCGCCAAGTTCTTTCAGCACTTCAAGCGAGACCGAGCGAGAAATGAAACCCGCTTTGACAATTTCGGACATGTGCTTGCCAATGAGGTTGCGCTTGTTAAGTCCTGTAATGCGCTCATACGCTTTATTAATAGTAACAGTGACGCCGAAGCCATCGGTGATATAAACACCATCACTCATGGCGTCTATCACTCGCTGCAAGTTTTCATCAAGAAACATTGCTTTTGTTCCTATCTTTATCGCCTTTTCCTTCACGTAAACGCCAGCCGTAAATTAAAAAACAAAGTAGTATTCCGGCGGCAAATGCCCAAGTAGCACCTTTAATTACAAGGATTGCAGCTATCACCCCGGCGATCCCTAGATCACTGTCACAACGCGCTTCTTGTATGCCAATTCGAACACTCACATAACCTTGGATTAACAATGTTAATGCCAACGCGATACCTAAAATTGGTTGCACTAAACTGACCACTGGTAATAGTAAAAGGCCCGTATTGGTTCCCCAACGGAATGAGCCCGCGCCTCCAAAAACAGAATCCATCGCCTTTTTACCTTGTTTATACCTTTCCACGATAACCACGTGCATGGCTGCCCATAAAGGGCCGCACATCGCAACATCAGGACCTAAAATACTCATCCCAAGGTTACGAGCGCCAAAAATCATATGAGCGCGATCAGGGTCGTAATCAATTTTTTCATCTTGGCGAGCTTCATCCGCCTCTTCTAAGATTGATTTACTTTGCAATACATCACCAAACAACACAATGTAAGCAGCGAGAACCGTTGGAATTGCAGTTAGAAACATTATTATTGGCGGAAAGCCCACACCAAATACCGTATATTCGGTAAACATCGTGACAAAATCGGGTTTTGTAATTCCCCACTCAATGTCAGGCCATGGCGCTTCAGAGAGTATGGGGGCAACAATGATGGCCAGAGCGATGATTGGGAACACGCCAAGGTTGCCAAGAAAGCGAAAGCTCCAATGGTGTTGTTTCAACCTAGCAAAGTGCTTAGAGAAAATAAGATAAAAGGCGATGCCTACCGCAATAGTGATCGTGAATGGGTAAGTTTCAAATCGCCCGCCCTCTTTGAATACAACAGCAACAGCAGCAAGGCCTGCGCCCATAATTACACCTGCTTTAATTGCACTTGGTATAATATGAACAACGCGTTTTGCCGCTCCAGATGCACCTAGTAGCATTGCGAATAAACCGAGCATCATCTGGAACGCAATCAAAGCATGGACCCGCGCTTCGCCTTCCGGAAATGTCGACACATAGATCATTAAAAGAGGGATTGCTGGTGTGATCCAGCCAGGCACGACGGGGTCTCCCAATAAATGATGTAACAAATAGAAAAAGCCATTAATCATAACAATTGCAAGTGCAGCCTCGAATGGCATACCGAGCAATTCAGTCATTAGTGAGATAGCGGCTAAATCGACAGCGCACATAAGTAGCCCTTGCAGATAATCTGGCCATTCAAAGCGATAATGAATAAATGGTAAACGGACTTTAAAAGGACCTAGTGGGAAAAATGGTGCTTCATCCCCTGCGACTCGCTTCTTCCATAATGACATAACTTACCCCTTAAAAAGCTTCTGTATAAATGGCTTCAATATCTTGAACACTGAGCTCTCGTGGATTATTGCGTAACAAACGCGTAACACCGCTAGCGGCATTGGCCAATTCACTTATGTCCTCTTGTTTAATTCCGTAATCACGAAGTCTTCTCGGAATGCCTACGATTTCACATAAAGATTCAATTTTTTCGACAACATAGGCTCCAGAGTCTACCAAACTAATCGCGTTATTCGCGCCCATTGCTATAGCGATGTCTCTAAACTTCTCTGGACAAGCCGAATAATTCCATCTCATAACATGAGAGAACATGAGGGCATTACTAATTCCGTGCGATAAATGAAACCGTCCCCCTATAGGGTACGCAAGGGCATGCACCGCACCAACTCCTGCATTACCAAAAGCTAGGCCAGCCATCAGACTAGCAGTAGCCATTTGTTCACGCGCCTGAATGTTGGCAGGGTCTTTATAAGCAATAGGTAAGGCCTCAATAATCATTGGAATTGCACCGATAGATATTGACCGTGTAATCTCAGAGGAGAAATTAGAGAGATAGCTTTCAACTGCATGAACTAAAGCGTCAACTCCGCTTGCTGCGGTTACTGATGCGGGGCAACTCAACGTTAGTTCAGGCGCTACAATTGCAACATCTGGCAGTAGTTCATTGCTAACGATTCCCTTTTTGAGCTCCGCTTGAACATCTAACAGAATGGATATGTTGGTGACTTCAGAACCCGTACCTGCTGTAGTTGGCATGCATATTAGCGGTATCGTTCGCACCGCAACATTATCTTCACCAAATAACTCCGTCAACGGTTTGGTTTCACCACTGAATACAGCCACTGCTTTCGCGGTGTCCATAGCGCTTCCGCCACCAATTGCGATCACCCCATCGCATAGGTTCTGATCAAAGACATTACAACATGCTTGCACAATATGAGTTTCAGGTTCTGCCGAAATATCGCTATAAGTGAAAATATCTGCAATGCCATTCTCATTGAGCAAAGTCATAATTGGTTCGATAATCCCTGCTTTCAAGACGCCTCGGTCGGTCACAATCAAAGGACGCTTAATTTTCAAACTAAGCATTTCTTTAGGTAATAAATAACTCGCATTTTCGCCTGTTAACAATCGACGAGCAGTTTTGAAGATTTGAACATTTTCGAGACTCATCCATTTACCTTAATATAAACATTTTTTAATAGTTATTAACATTAGCAATCTACGTACCAATCTTTAAATTTCACACAAGTACTTGATAAATTACCAAAAATTAAATTTTGATCAATAAAATCAGCATAAAGATCGATGCTTAAATTCATCAAAAATACAAAAATGATGATTTATTTCATCAAAAATACAAATTAAACACCATGAAATTCCCATTAAAAACAAAGCATTAACATTTATCACCTGTTGGCATAGTTAGTGCTATCTATTCTGTCTCTAATAGAGATATGTCACTAAAATAAAATTTATAAGGACAAGTAAATGCAATTAATAAAAACAACAGGTTATGTAACTTTGCTAGCATCAGGGCTGCTTAGCGCCCAAAGTCATGCGCAAACTGATCAAGCTTGGGATTTTAACTTTCACGGGACAGTAAACACTCACGCGGTATATGTAAGTTGCGATGATTCAGGAGATAGCGTTGCTGGAAATGCCTTGCTATGTTCTGGTGATGATGCAACCTCGGTTTCTAATGGATATAGCCCTGCCAGCTTTCAGTTTTCAGCGGCTACTCGACGCAATGGCTTCGATATTAATGCTGTTCTTGCCATTGAACCTGGTACCACTGATAACAGTGCATTTAATGGTAATGGCGACAACAGAGCGTATAGAGCATTCTTCACAGTAGGTAATAATGAATTTGGTATTTTAAAAGCTGGTCGTGACTATGGAATATTTGGTCTAGATGTTGTTCTTGAAGACATGGCTCTTGGAGGTGTTGGAGCAACAGCTTCAATTAGAAGTCCATTAAATACTAGTCTAGGTGCTGCGGGTTACGGCTATATCTTTAGTGATCGCTTGTCACAAATAACTTATAGCAAATCTTTTAATAACGGGATTCATGCAGACATAGGTGTATTTCAAGCGCTTGATTCAGTGAGCTTTGGCGGTAATGGTTACGTCGGAGACTCAGGCTCTAAAAGACCTGGCGTACATGGTCGTTTAAAGTACAAGTTCTCCAATGGCTATATTTCCAGCTCCTTTTATAACCAAACTGTAGATACGGTCAATAATGATTATTCTGCTCGCGGAATAGATCTGACAGCCGCATTACAATTCGACGACACCCGTTTGGCAGTCTCAGCTTTTGATGCTTCCGGACTAGGTTACTATGGTTTACTAATCGATTCGGCCGACGTTACTGGCATCCCAAGAGATAGTTCAGGTTGGTTTACGCAAATAACTCACAAACTTGGTGAAACGAAGTTAGGCTTCAATTATGGTATTTCAAAGGTAGATCTTGCTGGCGTGGACACGTTAATTCAGGTCAAGCAACAAACAAAAGCCAGCATTGGAATCTACCATACATTGTGGGAAATATTTACTCTTTCAGGTGAATTGTCTTCAATGGAAGCAGAAAACCATCAAGGTGGAACAATAAAAAATGAAGCTATTAGTGTAGGTGTGGCAGTTTCTTTTTAGGTTGCACCTAAAAAATACACGGTTAATATAATAATCTAGTATTTAGGCCGAGATTCTAGCTTGGCCTTATATTTTTAGACTTTCCTCAACCAGTCTAAGTCTCATTTTATAAATTGAACTAAATGCCTGTTCTTACAACCGATTTTTCGATCAAGAACGACTGTATAAAAAAGAGACAGACATAATTGAATTAGTTGAATTGTTTTGCGGTATCGGTGATTTTTTAACGTATTTATACCCTAGTGGGGAAAACAATTAATCGATGATGACACCCTAAAACGTCAGCAGCAGGGCATATAAGGACCAGTAAAGTTATGAATATTGTTATTAGTTTTCATATGCGAGTACTTATGCCTATGTGTGCCTATTTTACTTCGCTTAAATGAAAGCCTAAAAGTATTGAATTCATTGACTCCATATGTATTAGGTATGCCCATAAAATTCGTACTCTTAGACGCAAAACCTTTGATGGAATAGCCCTGCGTGTCAATGAAATAATAGGCTTGATTTATGGTTTCAAGCTGCATTTAATCGTGAATCATCATGATAAAATTGTTGTCGCGAAAGTAAAAAAATTTGAATGTTAACAAAAGTTCGACTTAGAAACCCAGTACAATACGCACAAGCTAAATACGTACCTCTCAGAGATGTTATTGTCTAACTAAACGATTATTCGCTGTGTAAAGAGAAAGATCTAGACCATTAAAGTCACTATCATCGGTGACTATTTTAGTGATTTGGTTAACTGCCATAGATTCAATGTAAAACGCATCATAAGCATCCAAACAATGCTTATTTAGGGCATCTAATGCTTTATTCGATATATTTGCGTCAATATTGATATCTAACGACTCAGACATCTGAGTAATCTGCTTCCAAGCATTTGATACTTCGCCCATTACTCGGGCACGCAGTTCTGGCAACATGCGAAACTGTTTTCTAGTTAGTTCTTCACCTGTATCCTCTTTATAAATATCATATTCAGTTTTTTCGACAATATTGGTTAACTCAGATAAAGTTAACGGGCTATGGTAGATACAGGCCCCCTCGTCTAATATTTTTTCAATAAATGCTGGATACTCTTGAAGTTGATATCTCAAAGGGGCATTTGGTGTTTCTATCTCATTCGATGCCGCATATGTAACCCAAAACCATACATTAGTGTCAATAAAATATTTATCAGAGCAGTGAGGTGTAACCTTTTTTAAATTGTTAATTTCCGTCATCGTTAATCTTCATGCTTATCGAGCGCTTGAGTAACTTTACTTTCTCCACCATAATAATTAATTGCATTTTGAATAACTGTATTTAACAAACTAATACCAATATCATTGCAATTTACTATCTTCATACTCTTCATTAAATCATCAATTGAAATTTCTCTTAATAAAACACCGACGGCAGCGTTAAAAAAGGGGGATGCATATAGTGCAACACCTTGAAAATCAATCTCAACATTTTCATTATTTAAAAGTGGTTCCGAAATTACTTTATTTAATTTCGAGCCACTTTGCATCGAAATAGCATTTTTACCGACTAGCTCAAAAACTTTTACTTTTAACATTACCGCCTCCTAGAAATACTTAGTCTGTTGAGTATTTTCAGATTTAAAGTGATAGTATTTATTATCGCAATTTATTTTAATGCTTACTAAAGTGCCAGGTAAGTCATACTCAGATTCACTAATAGTAAAGTCACTACCATCGATTATTTTGGCTGAAACTTTATTGCTGTAAACCCTAATTTCACCATTGTTTAGTTTCACAAAGTCACTTAATAAATCAAAACCTAAACCTCTTGCCATTCCCTTTTTAATACTATCGGTCTCAGTAGAGTTCCCTCTAGTTAAAGCCCATTCTAATGCATCAGAGGGAGTCTCTATATCTTGATTATATTCCATTACGTTATTTACGATACCAGGACCAAAATCTAATACACTCAAGCTTAACGTATTTTCTTTGCGATCATATTGACCACAACTATACACCCCGAGCTGACTTAAAGCTTGAATAGAAGTCCCGTGCCCGTATGCATTCATAAATATTTCAAAAATTCGACTGACTATTTCTGGCTTTAATGCACCACTAAGCTTTACTTTATCATCAGATAACCATTGGTCATTCAGGTGCTCAGCTATATTATCTTCATCAAGCTTTGTCGTGTGCTCTCTATAGCCAATATAATCACCTTGAGCATAACCACTAAAACCACTTTGGGTAAAATGGCTCAAAAAGTTATTCTCTATTAAGTTTTTTCGTATTAATTCACTCATTGAATTCACATCAAACATGACACCAGCTGTAGCAAAAGGCTCTCCATTGAATGCTCTTATAAGAGTTCTAGCTAGCTTAGAGTTTTGGAAATTAACATAACGGGATATTCCACCTAACAGCACTACACCATGATGGTCTAACCTAGAACACTTACTAAAATCAAAATCAAAACTCTTTTTAGGGTTTGATGTGATAATAGATATTACTTTCAAAATTTGATTAAATCCATTGGTATCAAATTTCACAGTAGGTATTATTATTTTCTGTTTACTCATAACTGTATTCCACGCTGTACCGATGGGCATTTTAGCGCTTTGAAGCCTCTCACCCTTTGGCTATTCATTAAAGCTTAATCTTCTAAAATAAAGCCTTGCAGGTGCTTATCTACCTTTATTCTTAATTTAAAAGGAGGAATAGCACTACCTTCTATATTCTCAAAGTATGCTTTAGCTTTATCTATATCAACTGTCGCTTTTAGGTTATCAAATCGGCCAAATTGGTTTATGTTTTTCTCATTAATTACACTGCCCATTAGCTCAATTAAAAGCGATTTATCAACACCTAAAGCATCAACCAAAGCATTAATTTTGGCGTTTTCTACGTTGTTTTGATAATCGTTTATGTAATCTCTAAAGCTATGACCATCTACTAACTTAGCATCACCGCGCTGTAAATCATGCAAAAACAACTTAGCATACTTTTGTTCGGTTTGCGTGAGCGATGAAAACGACTTATGTAGTTCGTTGAGTGTAAGCTCAACACTTGCCTTATCCTGGCCCTGATTCAGTTCTTTTAAATATTTATCAAAGCGACTGTTCATATAGTCGGTGTCGATTTTATCGGTATCAATTTCAGTCAAATAACCGCTAATATCAAAAGGTACTTCACCGCCACCAGCACCGCCGCCATCACCTGAACGAGCAAGCTCTTTATAACGTAGCACTAAGCTCAGGTAGGTTTGCTCGTCTATAGTTAACTCAGCCTCATCGCTAACAACAGAGTCAACCGAATACTTAGCACTCTGTTCAGCAATGCCCACACTAAAATCACGCCATTGAAAGCCCTGCACTTTTGCTGCCTCTAAGTGCTGGTTAAAGGTTTTAAATAAATCTGCAAACTTAGCGCAGGCTTCAAGATCTTCGGGTAGCTTTTCAAAACTTTCAACGCCAGCACTTGCAAATAGCTCTGTTATATCTGCTGCTATTGTGTTCATAGCTTCAAGGTTGCTTTCTAAGCGATCAACAAATAAGCCTATAGGGCGATCTCCTGAATAGAGTTTAACTGCATCGTTAATGTGCTGTTCCATGGTGTGAGGATAACGGTAGTAACGAATAATACCGTGTGGTTTATCTGGTCCAAATAAGCGGTTAGTGCGAGAGAAGGCTTGAATGATATTTTGGTATTTAATTACCTTATCAAGGTACAGCGTGTTAAGCCACTTAGAATCAAAGCCTGTTAGCATTTGGTCTACTACTATTAGTAAATCTAACTGTTTTTCTGGCTCTGTGTGTATGCGCTCATAGGGCTTTTTATGGGCAAGACGTGCGGCTAAATCTTTTTTAAACTTACCATGTTTTGCAAAATCAAAGTCTTGTCCATAACGTGCATTATAATCAGCCATAATCTCGTCTAAGCCATCACCTTTAAAAGTGGGGCCTCGATCGCCGCTACCGTCATTATCAATATTAGGGTCAAACAAGGCTGATATTTTAAGTAAAGGTTTGGCCGCTTTTAACCGGCGGTAGTAGTCAATGGCTTCAGCAATACTGTTAGTAGCTAAAATGGCATGAAATTTATTAGCCTGGCTTAGCACATCCCATTTATCTAAAATGTCGCTTACTACTTTTTCTTGGTGGGCATCTGTTAAGTATTGGTCTTTAGGCACATAGTCTTCAATGCCTTTATGGTATTTACCCGTTGCATCTTTTTTGCCTGCCATAGGCACATCATTTATAAAGTGGTTAAACTTTTTCTTTTTAGCGGGGCTACTCATAGCATCAGCCACCGAGTCAGCTTTTGCTTGGGCTAAAGCCACCTCTTTTTTTAAGTCGCTATCTTTAAAGGTTGATACTTTATAAGGATCAAAGCCTAGTACGTTGCCATCGCGTATTCCATCAGCAATACTGTAGCGATGTAATTCGTTACCAAATACGGTGCTGGTGGTGTTGCCGCTTTTTTCATTCTCTTCTTGAATGGGTGTACCCGTAAAACCAAAAAACAATGCGCTAGGAAAAGTACGCTTAATGGTAATCAACATATCACCGAAGGTTGAGCGATGTGCTTCATCAATAATAAACACTAAACGTTTAGCTTGTATTATTTCAATATCGGCAGAGTTAGTCGCTGTGCCTTCATCATCAACCGCTTCAAATACGTTACTCATTTTTTGAATAGAGCTAACTATTAATGTTTCTGCCGGATCTGTACTTTTTAACTTAGAGATTAATACATCTGTATTCTCTGTTGCTTGCACGTCTTCCCCGTCGCCAGCAAAGTTACGGTACTCTGCGAGTGATTGAGTCCCTAACTCAATTCTGTCCATTAAAAATATAACTTTGTCGGCATCTTTAGATTGCGAAATTAACTGTGCAGACTTAAAGCTGGTCATGGTTTTACCAGAGCCAGTGGTATGCCATATATAGCCCCCTAGGCGCTCGGTATTCGAGTTTATTTGCTTCCAATTAGTTTTAGCTACTTTATCGGATATCGCATTAGCGGCGTAATATTGATAACTGCGCATTACTTTAAGCACACCGTCGGTATCGTCGGCCACGGTATAAAAACCAATCAACTGGTGCGCCATAGGGATAGACAGTAAGTCAGACGCTATATCTTTCCAGTAATTTTTGGGCTCATTCATAAAGTCGGCCCAGTTAAATTGGTAATCTGGGTTAAACTTGCCATCTAAGCCTGGGTTGGCAAAATATTTTGTTTCGTTCGGCTCCATAGCTACAAACACTTGAATAAGCGAAAACAGCCCACTAAAAATGCCTTCTTTACTGTATTTTTCAATTTGATTTACAGCTTGGCTTACCGGTACTCCACTTCGTTTAAGTTCCACGTGAATAACGGGCATACCATTAATTAATAACAGCACATCGCCGCGCCTGTCGTTACGCAAAGGACTGCCCCGTTCAAACTGTGGCTGTTGTACAATTTGGTAACGGCTTTGGCCTGCGGCTATTTCTTGGCGGTCATATATTTTTAAGCTAACCTCTTTACCCAAGCGCTCAGGGTGTGCGGGGTTATCACGCTTAATTGCTACCGTTTTACCATTAATTAAACCATTCAGCTTTAGCGGAGTTTTAAGCTCTTTTATCTGCTCAATAATCTGCTGCATCTCAGTTGTAGTTAGTGGTATATCGTTTAAGCGGTCTTGTTGGCGGTTGTTTTCAAATAAAATATTTGCCCAATTTTGCAGTAAATCAGCTTCGGTTTTGTTTTTTAATATTTCAGCTTCCCAGCCTTTATGGGTAAGTACTTCAATAAAAGCCTGCTCAAATTGTGCTTCAGTTTTAAACGTAGTCATTGCTTTTCTGCTCTCGTCCTTGTTATACAAACATTTTACCCAAGCAGGCCTGCTTGACGTGGTTTAGCTTAGTGATTTGTTGTTGATGTTGATTGATCAATGCATCAAGATTTTGGAAGTAGTCACCGATAGCATTTTGCTCTGCTCTTTCAGGTAAAAAAACCGAGAAAGCACGAATATCATGTAAACTCAGATGCGGTACCGCTGTTTCAGTCTTAATACCAGAAATGTGAGTTAAGAAGTCTCTTTGTATGTATTGATAAATAAACTCAGGGTTTACTTCACTACACCTAACACGCGTAACACGTTGAACCAAAATAGCTGGCAAATTTCTTGAATTTATTTTAGCGTAACTTTTCCCAATTAGTGCGCCATCCATTTGAATCACAATATCTTCTGGCTCAAGAATGTAACGCTCCAAACCTTTAGATGATGGCCAAAACTCAGAAATTTCTGGTGACGAGTCCAAATACCCTCTTTTAACATTCATACCTCTCACTAAAAAGTAACCTTCAGAAGTGAATTCTTTACTATTAAAAGGGTTGCCCGTTAGTAGAGCCGTGCATTTTTCTAGGTTAGACTCCTCCCAATCCACATTAAATCCTTTGAAGCGGATTTCTGGGATAGTTTCACCTTGTTTAGGGAACATTTTTGCCAGCATAGCTTTTTTAATGTTGCTGAGCTTGTCATGCTTTTGTTGGTGTTGATTGATTAGGGTATTGAGATTTTGAAAAATAGTGCCTATTTTTGTTTGTTCTTGTTTGCAAGGTAATGATAACGCAACTGTAGCTATGTCACTTTGCCCTATCGTGGTCATAGTTGTAGTTTTACCACCAAGAATAAATTGTTCACGTGCAGATGGTGTTTTAAACAAACATGCTAAAAAAACAGGATTAGTAGTAGCCTTACAAGGCTGCATTCTAATTAAATGACCATCAAATGTAATGTCATTTCGGTCACTTAAATTAACATTTGAATATGCAATTCCTTCTTTAACTAAAGAAGATCTAGTAAAGAAAATATCGCCATATTCGACTTTGTTATTCTTGAATTCTTTTTCGTCAAGATCCAAAAGTGAAAGGTTTTCAATATGAATTGAATCACCGGAATACATATCTTTAACATTAATTAGGCGGTATCCTTTTCCCACTTTCTGTGGGTCGTTGAAGACACCATTGCTAAACCCCGTCTCAGTTAGGTCTTGCAATTTTTTATGATCCCATTCCCCACTAACCCCCTTAAACCGGATCTCAGGAATCTTCTTATTTTCGCTCATCTTATTCGCCCTTCAATAAGTTTGTTAGCTCATTTAAGCCTTGCATATCAAACTCATTACCCGTTAAGTCACCCATTATCTCGGCTAATTCTTGTTCGGTGGTTTTTATTTCACTGGCTACCTGCGAATAAGTAACCGCATATTTATTAGCAAGGGCTTGCACTTGGCCTGTTAGTTGGGTAATTACGGCGCTTGGCATGGCGGCGAGCTTATTACTTAATGGAGTAATCCACTTTAGGTGAAGCAGCTCGTTTACTTGCTCGTCTGATAAACTCTCAATCGTTGTTTTGGTTAAGAGGTGCAGTGCAATAGCGGCTTCTTTAACTGCTTTTTTAAGTGCTTTTTCTTCGTCGATTAGCTCATTAGCCTTGATGATTTTTGCTTCGTAGCTTTCCTGCTCAAATTTAACTTTGCTGTCTTTTTGCTCTTTCAAGAAGGCTTTAGCGGCTTTGCCCACTTCAGCATTAACAAAGCCGTCTTTGCCTTCTTTTACTGTAGTTTGCTCTTTATCTTCTTCACTTAGGGATTCTAAAACTTCTTCAAGTTGGCTTGAGATTTCTGCAAGGCGAGTCTCTTGTTCTGCCAAAGCTTGTAAATCGTCACTTAGGTGCGTTTGTTGTACTAAATCAAACGGCAGTATATGACCTTTCCAAGGCGTATTAGCATCTTGCACCTCAACATCTTTGCCTTTTTGTTTTTTAATAACCATATTAGCCACTACCTGTTTAGCAGCAGCAAAGCCTTCGGTCTGCATCATTTCTAAATCAGCACTAATAGTTTGCCATTGGTTATTTTGGTGTTGATAGGCTAGGTATTTATCAATAAGTTTAATAGGCGCCAAGCGCTTAAAAAGCTCTTCACTGAGTGAAGCCTCTATTTGATTGAGATTAACCGTTTCCCACTTTTTAATAAGTGTGGTGTGTAAATAGTCATCGTAACCATTAAATGCTTGATTATAGGTAGTGATAAATTCACGCACTTGTGGGTGTTCACTAATGGTGGCGTTCACGTTTTCTTTAGCAACAGCAAGTTCGCTATAGGCGGCTGACTTAGGGGTAAACAATGCAGAGTGCAGTTGCGGTAAAGCTTGCCAGTAAGTTTGCAGCTCGGCAATTTCACTATTAGGGATACCACCAAGCATAGTGGCGTGTAGATCCCAACTCTCTGCGGCAGCTGAAGAATCAACGTAACGGGGAATATTTAAGTTGTAGCCATTTTCGCGCAGGGTTTGCTTGCTTACTACTTTTGAAAACTTATCGATACTTTCACGGTTAATAACTGAATCAGTCACTCGTTTTATATCACTTGCTTGTAGCTTGTTGTTTTTACCTTCTTTATAAAAGTGTTTAGAGGCATCAACCACTAGCACATCGGTATTTTGTCGTTTTTGTTTAAGCACAATAATAACGGTTGGAATACCTGTACCAAAAAAGATGTTAGCCGGTAAACCGATAATCGCGTCAATGTGGTTATTTTCGATTAGTTGTTTACGTATTTTGCCTTCTTCGCCACCACGGAATAATACGCCATGTGGTAGCACAATGGTCATTACGCCATCGGGCTTCAAGTGATAAAGGTCGTGCAGTAAAAAAGCAAAATCAGCTTTAGTTTTTGGCGCAAGGCCAAAACGCGAATAGCGAGGGTCGCTGTCTTTAAAGCTAGGGTCCCAGGCTTGTGAGTAAGGCGGGTTTGAAACAACTGCATCTACGTATAATGGTTCGTATGTAGCAAGCGGATCACTTTCATCAAAGTATGGCCAATCGTCTTCTAAGGTATCGCCATTACGGGTAGTAATGTTGTCGGGCAGAATACCGCGCATGATCAGGTTCATACGGGTTAAGTTGTAGGTGCTTTCTTTTAGCTCTTGAGCGTAGTATTTAATATTGTCTTTATTTTTTGCGTATTTAGCAACTGAAGTACCAATATTTATTAGTAATGAACCTGAGCCACTGGTTGGATCGTAAATCTTAATTTTATCTTTATTTTTTAGTTCATGTGCTGTGATTTCTGACATGAGTAGTGACACTTCATGAGGCGTGTAAAACTCACCGGCTTTTTTACCAGCATTGGCGGCAAACTTTTCAATTAAGTATTCGTATATGTAACCCAGTACATCGTAACCAACATTACCGCCCATAGGGATGCTTTTAATTAAGTGTAGTAAATCACTTATCGCTTTAGTACGTTTAGGCGCACTTTCACCTAGCTTGCTTAAACCTGTTTCAAGTGTGGTGAAAATACCTTCAAATAGTTTTTTATGATTAGGGTGAATAAGACGGCTAAAAGCAGAAAGTGCATCACGCACGTTAGACTCATCAAAGTCTGACTTAGGATCAACCCAGGTAGAAAACAAGTTATTGTACGATATAAAGTAGCCTAAGTTGCTTTGCACATATTCTAAGGTGTCAGGGTCGTCTTCGCCAAGGGCTTTAATTTCATCTTCGGTCATGCCTTGCTCTTTAACAAAGCTAACTAATTTATCACTTACGTACTTGTAAAATATAAAACCTAAAATAAAGTCTTTGTAGTCGTTCGCTTCAATTTTCGAACGCATTTGGTTGGCTGATTCCCAAATTTTAGCTGCCAGTTGTTGCTTATTCATAAATAAAACTATTTCCTAATACTTAAGTAAAACGCAAACAGGTAATGTTGCTTACGCTTCGAAAAATTCTTCGTCTATTTTTTTCAGGTGTAATACCTGCTCGTCTCTGCTGCCAATGTTGTATCGCAGCATGAGTTTTGCTAATTCTTTACCATTTATGAGGACTATACGCATCCCTAGGTCTTTGGCTGTTTGCATGGCTGATAGGGTAAAGTCTGAAGTGGTGATAAATATTCCTTTTTGCGCTTTTTTAAGATTGAGCGCGCCAAAAAAGTCTCGTATATCGCCTGAGCCAACATTATTACCTTGTGCATAACGTTTAGCTTGGATATATATCTGATCCACGCCTAGCGGGTCTTGGTTAATAACGCCATCTATGCCGTTATCTCCTGACTTTCCTAGTGCATGCGCTGCGCCCTCGCCAGTACCACCGTAACCCATAGCTAGCAGTAATTCGATTAATAGGTTTTCAAAAAAGGCTGGTGTTACCTTACGTGTGCGCTCAATAATTTCTTCGGCTAGAGCATCGTTTATTTTACGATACGCTGAGCGGAGTGCTTCATCAGGCGTAATATCACTTTCAGCTTCGGCAGGCACTACTGTAGTGCTTTGCGTTTCTGTGGAATCGTTATTTTTTTGCTTAAAGGCAACAAACTCATCAAAGCGCTTTAAGTAGTCGTTATTAATATCTACATTATCTTTTAATGCTTCAATACCGCGAGGTGTTATTACAAAATGCGCTCTGCGTGTAACGTCAAGTAAGCCAGCCTTTGTTAAGTAGGTTCGGGCCCAGCCAACACGGTTATCTAATACAGACTGCTTACCACTAGGTAGTGTTTCGGTCCGCTCTTCATCGGTTAAATTAAACTGCTCTGCGAGCTGGTTAATAACATCACGTAGCTTTACCTCATTAACTTGCCCGTTGTTATAGGCTTTAAACGCGATTTGAAGAAAGGGCCGCATAAACTCTTGGTAGTTTGGGATCATCCGTTATCCTTTTGTTTTTCTATCCAGGCTTCTATATCTTCACGTTTAAAACGCCATGAGCCACCTACTTTAAAGCCTGGCAACTTTCCTTCACCCGCTAATCGATAAGCTGTTTTTTCATTAAGCTTTAAATAAACCGCAAGCTCTTGGATTGTTAGTATTTCGTCACTCATTGATTTATCTCTAACTGTGAACAAAAGTAGAGTATGAGAAAATTGCGGAATGGTCAATTTAATGCTGTAAAACACTTTTATTGTAGCTTTTACCTAATACGACATAGAAGCTCAGGCTTAATACCCGAGCTTTATATTGAGCTTACAAGACAGTTGTAGGTTTAGTTACCCTCTTTCACCAATTCTATCCATTATCCAATCATCAACTTCTGACTCTAACCAAGCTACCGACTTAGCACCTAGCGATACTTGCTTTGGGAATATGTCTTTCGCCATAAACTCATAAATTGTTGAGCGGCCTAGTGATGTTTTTTCGATTACTTCTTTTAATTTGATTAAACGCATGGAATTTCTCCGGTTGGTTATTAGTACATAACCTTTCCGAGGTCAGTATTTTTTTATGCCTTCAAACAAAAAAATTACACATATACATCACTAACTTGCATGAACCACTAAAGAGGAATTCACAATGCAAGGTCAACAGTCGTTATACGAATTTAAACACCCCGTAAATGATGAGCAGATACTAGAAGCCGCCGCGTAATCATCGCTAAAAAACAGTTTCGTGATGGCGTTTTAAATAGCCCTAATGATTGCGAAGAATACTTAAAACACAAACTCGCGATACATGAGCATGAAGTATTTTCCGTACTATTTTTAGATAGTCAGAACCGCATATTGGAGTTTAAAGAGCTATTTAGAGGCACTATTAACGCTGCCAGCGTTTACCCTAGAGAAGTTGTTAAAGAGGTGCTGGAGCTTAATGCTGCATCCGTTATATTGGCACATAACCACCCTTCAGGCGTTACTACGCCTTCTCAAGCAGATAAACTCATTACTACCAAATTACAGCAGGCACTTAACCTAATTGATGTATCGGTGCTTGATCACATCATCATTGGCGAGAGCACGTATTCATTTGCTGAACATGGCTTAATTTAAAAGGAGTTAAATATGGCGTTAAAAATAGAGCAAGTATCAGGCTTAAAAGTGCCTGAGTCTTTTATTGGTGTGATTGTAAGTGCTGTTACTGATGGAGGTGATTCTGTAGGTGGGGCAAAGGCGGTTACTCTAAACTTTAGAGATCCAGACTACAGTCCCGAAGCTGGAGGCTTTCACCCTGTAGAGGTTAGGTTAGAAAAACAGGCCACCAGCTGGCAGCTAGTTTATATTACTGACTTTTCGTATCAAGGCCGTCATACCCCTGAACTAATAAAAGAAATTGATGTGTGCTTTAGTATTAAGCAGGTTTATCACTTTTTAGCTGGTTGGTTGAACGCTAGGGAAGGTAAAGAGCTATTAGCCTTATTCATTTCAAACTTTGTTGAGTACTACAACACGGGTTGTTATCAGGTTACGGTTACGACTGAATAAAGGGAGGTTTTATGGCTGAAGTACAAGCAGTTAAAGATCTCGATACAGTAAGGCTCGTTAGCTATTTACTAGAAAAACGCTGCTCAAAGCAAATGAACCAAATATGGAATATTGGCTTAAATCTCGCGCTTAGAATATCTGACTTACTTGCAGTGAAGTTTACTGACATAAATAATGATAGGTTGATTATTTACGAGTCAAAGACCTCGAAATTAGCTGAAATAAAGTTAAATGATAAGGCGCTCACCTTAATCAAGGAAATTAAACTGACTCATCCACATCACATCTACTTATTTCAATCATACCGAAATCAACAAGCGATCAATTCACAACCTAAGCCGCTATCACGTAGAGCGGTTACAAAAGCATTTTCGCTGGTGGGTGAAGAACTAAATATTCATTTAGGTACTCACTCAATGCGTAAAACGCGTGGCTATCACTTGTATCAGAAAACCCACGACATCGCCCGAGTAATGAAAATGCTTCGCCATAGCTCCGAAGCAACAACACTTCGTTATATAGGCATAACACAGGAGGAAATAGATAAAGACTTTGAGGAGTTAGAGCTATAAATTTATTACATATGATAGGAGTAAGTTTGTTATGTCGTTAGAAAAAGCCGTTGCATGCGGTGTAGTAGGAAATGAAGTCTCTAAACAAATAACCGGTAGTTCTGAGCTATCACTCAGTAGAACAGCCATTGCTGTGAGCTCTGGTGCTGTAGCAGGCGCTACAGTATCCGGTGCAGTTGTCGTTGGACTAGGCGTGGCGTCTGCGCCAGTTACGGTGCCTTTGGCTGTTGCTAGTGGTTTGTTAGCCGGAGTCGCGAGCTTATTTGATTAGAAGTAAACAAAGAACGCATTTTTGCAGTGCGTTCTTTTTTTGCTTTTGCAGTGTAAATAGTGCTTCTCGTAATGCTATTTTGGGAACTTGCCAGCCCTTATATACTAAGGATTTGAGCTTATTTAGCTAGTTGAAGGTCTCAAAAGCGCGTTAAGCTGAGTTATGAGTACCTAGTCTAATCAGTAGACAACACCTCAAGGTTATAACGGCTATTAATATTCATCCTTAGGTTGCCTTTGTAAGAGTCAACAGTGCCCGTTCCACAAACCTGTTTATTTTTTAGAGAAGGCATTTCTCCCAGTTTACTCTCAATTTTTGGCAGCATGCTATCCCAAATAACAAACGTAATAGAACTGTTTGGATAGTTGTCATCAAGATTTAAGTATATACCTTTTTTAAAATCTCGGAGTTGGATTAATTCACCACACACTCTTACTTGTTTGCCCTCATATTGCTTGGCTTGCGAAGAGTCTACAGTTAATGGCTCTGCTAGCACAGAGAAAGGGAAAGAACATAAAAGTGCCAACCGTACGATATGTTTCATACTAGTCCTTGTATTAAAGTTAAATTATTACTTTAAATCATAACACGTTACATTTTTTTTAATAAAGACAAGAAGGGTATATAAATTTACTGCAAGCACATATGCCCCTCTTGTTTAGTGCCTATTTCTGACTATAACCAAAACACCGCTGTCCTAATCCGTATTGCTTAGTATTAAGCTTGGCGAAGTAACTTACTCTACAATAAAGAGCGTGGAAGTTTTGAGCGAAATTAGGGTTGTTAACGTCAAGGTAATAGTGTGCATTTTTAGTCAAGTGAACTAATTGCATCATTTCATCTAAGGGTAAGCTCAACGCACTTGCCCAGGCCTTAGCTATTCGGGTAAACAAGTTATCGCTTTCTATATTTATTTTACCCGTACAGTGGTACCGGTCCTTATTGAAAAACAGCAAAAAATGATAATGCTGTTGGTGAGCTTCGTCTTTCTCTCTAGTCCAAATATATCTAATATTACATGGATGTGGAGTTTTACCATCACGAACTTTACGTTTTGTATCTGCTTTAATCTGCGCCTCAAGAGAAGCAATAAATCGTGTAATAATTTTATTGCTATCTAAATCAACTGTATTTGAATAAGCAGGTAGCCTTAAATCAATTCTGACTGCAAACGTTCTTTTATGTTCACTACATGCAGCATGCATTACTTTCTCAATAGCATTTAAGTAGGGAATAACTAGTTGCTGATCTACTCTAGCGAGTGTTTGATATTGCTTGTATGTAGGGTTTGTTGTTACTGGGTATTGGGTTGGGTTATTCATACTCTTTCTCCTGTTATGTATTGTTTCATATCAGGTGTATGAGTCGTAGTTTTTTAATTGGTATTTGTTGTGATAATGACTTCGTTACTAGTAACTCTTATAAATATTACCAAACCGAGAATTGGCGATTATAAAACCAGCTCAGTTTGTGGAGATTAACTTCATTAATGCATTACTAAGCAACTGCTTTACAAATTTAAAGTTACTCTGAAGTTATAATTTAACCAAAAATCGCCTACACCCCATATAAAACATAGCACCTAACGCATCTGAGCTACATAAAAATCACTGCAAGGAAACTATAAAACTACCATAATGTCACTAAACAAACTACACTGAAGACTACTTTAAGTGCTACTTAGTAACAGAGCATAATTATGACTAAATTTAAGGGTGTGAGCCAAATAGAGGGAAAAGAAAGACGTTTCATTGAGTCGTGCTTCCGTGTACTCCAACGTGAAGGCGTACAACTCCCTATGAGGTTTGAGACTCCCATAGAAGGTGCAAAAATTATTAATCAAATTATTGCATCAAGAGAGGCTAGCTCAGAAGAAAAAGACCAAATGGCTTTATCTTTAATTGATGAAGCCAAGCAGGAGCTATTGCCTTTAGATGAATTTAATTGGTTTAAAGATGATGAGCGTGCATGTTACTTTGTCTGGGCTTCCATCTATTTATATAAATATTTATCTACCCCTCATCATCCAATCAACAAATCACCAAATCACCCACTTATATTCGCTGTTCATTACAACCAACTAGGTTTAAAAAACAACCCATCAAACTCACAGGAAAGATTTGATGAAGTTGTAAAATACTTTGATTACATCCCGCAACATAAACAATGGAAGTTAGATCTAATTACTTATCTAAAAGATATTTGGAGTCAAATATTTAAAAGCCGAAAGCCATTTTCTTGGTTAAAAAAAGATAACGATGAACAGTGCCTATGGGCATGGGAGTACATGCAAAGAGTAGATATTAATCGCTCCAAACCTATGATTTACGAATTTTCAACTACAAATACAGCTGAAAGATACCTAGCTATATATGCTGCATTTGATACGTGGAAAACAACAGTTGAAGCTAAGAGACTTTTTTCAATCGATTTTAATAAGGCGTGGCAACAAAAAAAGCACCGCGATAGCAGACAAGGAAAAAAAGCATGCAGTTTAGTGTTACACGAAGAAACTAAGTTAAAACTAGATGAATTAGCTAAAGCTAAACACGTAACCCTAAGTCAGCTAGTTGAGCAATTAATTGAAAAAGAACACCGGCTAAAGGACAGCTAGAAAAACTTAGTTGCCTTTAGAAGCTTGCTCAATAAACTCACTCCACCAACCCATTATTGGCCTGCGTTGCTCTAAATAATCAGAGCGGTTATATGCCGCTCTTGTTTCGTTTTCATCTGCGTGGGCTAGGCAGGCTTCGACCAAAAGGCTGTCGTAACCTTCCTCATGAAGAGCTGTAGATGCAACTGAGCGCAAGCCATGAGCCACCAGCTTATCTTTGTAACCCAAACTGCGTTTAATCGCGGCATTGACCGTATAAGTGCTTGCATGGCCCTTTTCATTACGCTCACTCGGGAATACATATTCATGGTGACCGCTGAGTGGCTTCATTTGCTCAAGTATTGCCAAAGTAGCAGACGTTAAAGGTACTCGGTGCGCTCTTCTGCGTTTCATTTCTTCGGCTGGGATCGCCCATACAGCCTCTTCAATATTAATGTCAGCCCACTTAGTGCCTGCGGCTTCCTTTGAGCGAGTCATAGTGTGCAATTGCCACAAGATTAAAAGTTTAGTTTTATTCTGAATAGTTTGTGAGTTATTCAAAGCAGTTAAAAAATCAGGGAGCTCTTCAGGCTTAATAGTAGCCATATGTTCTACTTTATTTTTAGTAAATACTTTTATGATTTTTGCTAGTGGATTGGCATTGATGAAACCATGGTTTACTGAGTAATCCATGATTTGATTCAGGCTTTGGCAAATACGCTTGATTGTAGAGTGTTTACCGTCAGCCTCAAGTGGCCTGAGAATTTCAATGGTATCAATCGCTGTAATGCTTTCTAAAGGCATGCCCTTCATTTTCGGGAAAATATACATCTCAAGCGTTCGCCATTCTCTAGCTGCATGATGAGGTGTAACAGTTGGCTTTTTTCGTTCAAACCAAAGCTCTGCGGCAGCTAAAAAAGTATTCGCAGCTTTTCGGCTCTCTGTTCGCTTTTTTGCAAGCTCATATGCCTTTGGGTTAATACCTTGCGCTAGTAGTTCTTGATACTCAATAGCTTTAGTACGTGCGTTAGCAAGCGATAGTGCTGGATAAAGCCCAAGGGGTAATTTATTAAATTTATCACTTATTGGATCTTTAAACTTAAATTGCCAAGATTTAGTACCACTAGGTAAAACACGCAGTTGAAGACCGCCACCGTCAGAAAGCGTTTGTTCTTTGCCTGTACTAGTAATTGATTTTATTTTCTTATCCGTTAGACGAACTACAGGCCTAGCCATAATAAGCTCCATAATGATGATTAAGGCTAGTATATATAAAACATAATCTCATGGGTACTAACGTGGGTACTAAAAATAGTAGAAGCAACAAGATTAGACTGGACAAATACGGAATAAAAACAGATTAAACACATGTTTTTTAAGGAGTTTAAGTAACACTACGGAGCGGCACGGAAGTTAATACAAGCGCCCAGGGAACCACTGGATAGCCATTTTTAACTCCTAACATATAATTTGTAGCTATTTTAACTGGCAATTCATTTAATTGCGCTATACTGGCGCAAATTTTTTCATATAAGACACTATGGCTCTCAAATCTACCATTATTAAAGCGCAACTATCGCTTAGCGATATGGACCGTCACGTATACCAAGACTTTAATTTAACCTTGGCACAACACCCATCAGAAACTGAGCAGCGCTTGATGATCCGCTTACTCGCTTTTGCACTTAATAGCTGTGATGGATTAGAGTTTACTAAAGGTTTATGTGCTGATGATGAGCCGGAGCTTTGGCATGTCAATTACAGTGAAGAAATAGAGCTTTGGATTGAGCTAGGGCTGCCTGATGAAAAGCGCCTTAAAAAAGCTTGTAATAAATCTAAAAAAGTAGTGCTTTATACTTACGGTGAGAATAACCAAGCTATTTGGTGGCAAAAGCATCAGCCTAAATTATACGAGTTTAAAAACTTAAGCATTTTTAGCCTTGATTATGCTGCTACTCAGTTATTAGCTGCGTTGGTTGATCGTAATATTAAATTGGCTATTACCATTCAAGATGGTGAAGTATGGGTTAATACCGACACCACGAATATTGAGATAAAACCGCAGCAATTAATGTAATTACGGTAGTTATACCAATTGCATTAAATTAGTTATCTATTATAGCGACAAAGAAATAAGTCGGTAACAAGGCGAAAATTGTGACATATAGTTGTTCTATATAAATAATTTTTAACGTAGGTAGCGGATTATTTAATACGCTAGAATGATCATGTTTTTAATAAAATTGGTAATAGGGGGCGTATGAAAGTTAAACGCGTTATTGTTTTACATGGCTTGTATATGTCTGGCTTGGTTATGCGCCCGTTGTGCTCACGCTTGGAAGAGTCGGGGGTTAAAGTTTTAAACTTAACCTACAATACTCGAGACCCTAATCGAGATGCTATTTTTACGCAAATAGATGAGTTTATTAGCAATGAGCCTTCTGCTTTAGTGTGCCACTCTATGGGGGGCTTAGTTGCTCGCGCCTATTTAGAGGCAAACTCAGCACCAAGTCATCATGTTGAAAAGGTGATCACCTTAGGGACGCCACATACTGGCAGCCATATTGCTGAAAAAATGCAGCAAAAAGGGTTCGAGCTATTATTAAAAAATAGCGTTGAGTTTTTACTCTCTAAGAATGGTGATTGGCCTTTTAAAGCCAAGCTATACAGCATTGCCGGCGACTTACCGATTGGCTTAATGCCACTCATTGTAAAAGGCAGCCGCTCTGACGGCACCGTACTGCTGGATGAAACCAAACTTAAAGGTATGGCTGAACACAAGGTGTTTCATTTAAGCCATACCAGTATGATTTACTCACGCCAAGTCGTTAATTATATTCTTGAGCGCTTGAATGAGGACATTTAGTCCTCGGCTGCAGCCGCCACTTTGTAGCTGATCAAAAATATAATACCTAGCACTAAGGGCATTGGTGCAGCGATATAACCAAAGGCATCAGAGTTTGCAAAACTCGCACCCGCTAAGTGCGCAACTAACCCTAATACAAACCCTAGCAAAGCAATACCAATAACGATGAGTTCAGCTTTATTTTCTTTACGTGTTTTAGCTTCCATTATTTCTCTCCGCATCTAATCAAGTAGCCCCTTAACTCAATAAAGTGATCCCTATCAAGTTGGGCTATAGTGATTATGCGCTTTACTTATGAGCGTTTTTTGACCTACATCAATAAATAAAATAAGTGTGCGCTGCGCCTGTCAAAAGCTTGTTTTAGATCATATTTTGTACTCACAAAATAAACAATTTCGCTGCTCAAGGTAGTATTTTTATAAACACAACCCATATCTATGAAATGGCGTTAGTTAATTTATTTATAAAACCACAGATACGGTGATAGCTTTTAGCTATGACACCAATATGTATAAACGATTTTATTAATACACCCTCTTAGGTAATACTGACTGTATTGAGCAAGGTGTAAACAAATTCATAAAACGGTTATTTAAGGAGCAAAGTATGTCGCAAGTAAATGCAATTGGTTTAAACAGTACAAAAAGTGAAGATATTATTAAGTCACTGAATACGCTTTTAAGCAGCTATCAAATTCAATATATGAATGCCCGCGGTTTTCACTGGAATATTAAAGGCCGAAACTTTTTTGAATTACATTTAAAGTTTGAAGAAATTTATAACTTACTACTGTTAAAAGTAGATGAAATCGCAGAACGTATTTTAACGCTTGATGGTGCACCGCTACATGCATTTTCAGATTACTTAGAAGTAAGTGAAATTAAAGAAGCAAAAGGGATCAGCGACGGCGTAACCGCAGTAGAGAACTTACTGGCCGGATACAGCAGCTTAATTAAAATGCAGCGCGATATTCTTGCACAAGCCGCTGAAGCTGATGATGAAGGTACCGCGTCATTAATGAGTGACTACATTAAAGAGCAAGAAAAACTAGTGTGGATGTTAAAAGCCTACCTAGATTAAGTTATTTTAAAAAATAGAAAGCCTCAGTTATTACTGAGGCTTTTTTGTAACAATCATTTACGGGCTATGACAAAGCGATAAAAAAGGCCATTTCTAGCGCTTTTTCTTCTAAGCTTTTAAAGCGACCCGATGCCCCACCATGTCCTGCATCCATGTCGGTTTTAAACACTAAAATATTATCATCGGTTTTATATTCACGCATTTTAGCCACCCATTTCATTGGTTCCCAATACTGTACTTGTGAGTCGTGCAAGCCGGTTGTCACCAATATATTGGGGTAGTGTTGCGCACTAATATTGTCGTACGGTGAATACGCTTCAATAATCTCGTAAAAATGGGGGTCGTTTGGGTTACCCCATTCATCATACTCATTGGTTGTAAGCGGAATGCTTTCATCTAACATTGTGGTGAGTACATCTAAAAATGGCACATGGCAGCCCACTCCACAGTAAAGCTCAGGCGCTTGATTTACCACTGCTCCCATTAATAACCCCCCAGCACTGCCACCAGAGGCAAACACTTTACTTTTGTTGCCGTATCCTTGCTCAGTGAGCGCTTTGGTTATATCTATAAAGTCATTAAAGCTATTTTTTTTATGCTGTTTTTTTCCGTGTTCGTACCATGAACGCCCTAGCATTTCGCTGCCGCGCACATGTGCAATCGCATAAACAAAACCACGGTCGAGTAAACTCAGTGATGTGCTCGAAAAGCTAGGATCTATGGTGATCCCATACGCACCATAACCATATTGAAACAACGGATTTGAGCCATCTTTTTTAAAGCTATCTTTACGATATACCAACGACACGGGTACTTTCACCCCATCTCGAGCACTTATCATAAGTCGCTCTGACTGGTAGTCTTCTGCGTTAAAATCACCGAGTACTTTTTGTTGTTTAAGTAAGGTTTTTTCGCCTGTGGTTAAATCAACATTATAGAGCGAGCCTGGCGTTGTTAAGCTTGAATAGTAAATGCGTGCATGGGTTACACTTGGCTCTGGGTTCATCGCAATAGCGGCGTAGTAACAAGGATCATCAAACTCAAGGTTCATTCGCTCGCCGTTTTTGTTAACCACAACAAAGCGTGCTTGGCCTTGTTCGCGCTCGCTAAGCACTAAAAAGTCGTTAAATAGTTCAACGCCTTCTAATAATACAGTTTCACGGTGAGGGGTATGTGTTTGCCACTGGTTTTTATCAGCAATGGTGTCGCTTGTTGCGGTCATTAATCTAAAGTTTTTGGCCTGCCAGTTAGTCACTATATAAAAAGTATCACCAAGCTTATCGATATCAAATTCATGCCCCTCTTCGCGCGGCATTAAAGCGGTAAACTCACCTTGCGGTTGATTGGCATCAAGCACCCACATGTCGTTAGTTTCTGTGCTCGCTAAATCAATAATAATTAAGCTTTCATCACGGCTTTTACCTAAGCCCATAAAAAAGCTGCTGTCTTGCTCTTCGTATACCAGCACATCTTGGCGTTGCTCAGTCCCTAGTTCATGTCTAAAAACTTGATAACCTAATAAGGTTTTTAAATCCTTTTTTACATAAAATACGGTTTTATTGTCGTTCGCCCAAACCACTTGCCCCTCGGTAATCTCAAGTACATCGTCGAGCATTTTATTGCTGCTTAAATCTTTAAACCGTACTGTGTATATCCGTCTGCCATCGGTATCTTCAGAGTAAGCCATTAATTGCTCGTTGGGGCTCAGCGCCACTTCCCCTAACTCATAAAACTCATAGCCATTGGCAAGTGCATTAACATCAAGTAGTAGCTCTTTATCAGCCATTGCCATACTGCTGCTGCGATAATGACGCGCATATTCATCATCTCCGCGAACCTCTGAGTGATACCAATACTGGCCGTCTTTTACCGGTACAGTGTTATCGTCTTTTACAATACGACCTTTAAGCTCCTCAAATAATGTATTTTGTAGTGGCTTAATGGCAGCTAATTGTGCATCACAATAGGCATTTTCTTGCGCTAAATGTGCGAGTATATCGGCATTTTGTCGCTCATCATCGCGCATCCAATAATAATCATCACTGCGTGTTTTAGCATGAGTAGTCAGCGCATGAGCTTGCTTTTTAGCAACAGGGAAATTAGGTAATAAGCTTAAAGAATAATCAGAAGAAGACACAAAAAAACCGCTTAAAAAATAACAATGGCGATCAGTTTATCATAAAAATAAAAAAGCCCACTCATAGTTGAGTGGGCTAAAGCGGTATAAATTCGATAACTAAAAACTACGAGAATTTTTATTGTTGTCGTTATACCTAAGGGAAGTTGATTTACTGTATTTGCTGCCAAGCCATCGCCCAGCTTTCACCAACGCCTGGCTCAAACATAGCGCTATTCTCATTCACACGGCAAAACTCACTAAATGGCCATGCCTTACACTGGTATATATGCCCTGTTTTTGGCTGTAATACTTTGGTGCCCGCACTGTACATATCGCCATTTTGAGGATAAACCGCGTCGTATCCAAGGCTATTGACTGTGATTAATTTTTTATTTTTTTCAGCGCGATTAAAGTGAACCACCGCGCTACAAATACCACTGCTTTCAAGTGCAAATATTTTGTTATGTCGGTACGCAACCACCAATCCTTGCTCTGTCATTCTGCCAGCGCACACAAGCGGAATATGCATATTAATATGCTCAACCACCAGCAAACTCCAAGCATGCGGTTCGCCCTGCTCTGGAGAGAGTATTTCATAATCAAACGCTAGCTGAGTTAATTCGCCATGCTCATCGTAAAAGCTCACACTAACCGTATCACCAACAAAGAGCTGGCTATACTGATCGAGCCCAAGACAACCAATAGTTAACCATTCTCCACATGTTAATGATGAATGTATAAACACTGCAACACCTTAAAGAGTCAAACGTCGCCCATAACATATGGCTTTCAACAGGCAAACTAGCTCATGAGCTAATATGCGTTAACTAAAGTATTAGGCTAAAAACCATTGTGTAATACCAATACCGACTGATTGTAATTCGCAATGTTGCAATAATCAAACAAAAGAATGTAACCAGAGTTTAAAAACAATACTAAAGTTTGCACTAATGAGCATAAAACAAAAAAGCCAACCGCTTTATAAACGGTTGGCTTTTTTCAGCTACATGATCTGGGTGATGTTAACTTACGCTCGCTTTTTTACTTGCGAACGGGCGCTTAAATAGCGCGCCTATGTCGGTTAAAATAATATACAAACATGGCACCAAAATAAGGGTGATCAGTGTTGCAAACATAACCGCAAAGCCCAGAGCTACCGCCATAGGTATTACAAATTTGGCTTGTAAACTGGTTTCAAACATAATCGGCAATACCCCTGCAAAGGTCGTAATTGAGGTAAGTAATATGGGCCTAAAGCGTGCACAGCCTGCTTCAATAACCGCATCTTTTATACTGATACCAGCTCGACGCGCCTGATTAATAAAATCAGTCATCACCAAAGAGTCGTTAATAACCACCCCTGCAGCAGCAATTAAACCAAAACCCGACATTAAACTAATATCTAAACCAAACCAAAAATGACCCCATATTGCCCCCGTTAAACTAAATGGAATAACCGACATTACAATGAGAGGTTGTGAGTAACTTTTTAACGGTACGGCAAGTAGTATATAAACTAAAATCATACCACCAGCAAAAAATAGCAGTTGCTCATTAGCTTGCGCCTGCTGTTCTTCAATTGCGCCACCTAGTTCTGACTTAACACTTGGGTATTCGTCCAACAGTTGTGGTAGTAAATTTTCTTTTACTTGCTTAACCACTTCGCCTGGCTCAATCACTTCCTCATCAATGTTGCCATACACATAAACAGTGCGATAACCGCCTTCACGACGAATATAACTAATACCAGGGGTTTCAGTTAGCTCAACCACATCTCCTAGCAATACTTCTTTGCCTTGGGGCGTGGTGATAACCGCGTGTTTAAGCGATGAAAACGCTTCGCGAGTAAGCTTAGGGTAACGAACCATCACCCGTACTTCTTCACCGCGACGAATAACACGTTGCGCCTCGCCACCATAAAAACTGGCACCGACTTGATTTGCAATTGAGGCCAAATCTAACCCTAAGTCAAAGGCGACTGGTTTTAAGCTCATTTGTACTTCTTTGCTAGCAGGATCAATCGTTGAACTGATATCAAATAAGCCTTCTTGCTGCTGCAATAATCCAATAAAGCGACGCCCGGCTTCATTCAATGTATCAATGTCAGAGCCATACAGTAAATAGCCGAACTCACCGCCACTACCGCCGCCTCCACCGCCAACATCATCCTGAATAGTTAGCGATTTAACACCCGCAATATTTGGCATCGCTTCACGCCAGCGGCGCGAAAGCTCAAAGGCATTATAAGGGCGTAAATCTTCATCAACCAATGGCGCTAATAGTTGCGCCTCTGTACGACCCTGATTAAATACCAATACATCGCGAATCATCTTTTGCCCTTCTTCGCGCGCTGTTTGCTTATCTATTTCAAGCACCATGGCTTCGATTTGGCGAATAGCATTAATAGTTTGGATGTCTGATACGTTATCGTTCATCTCAAGATTAATTTGCGGGAAGTCATGCGGCACTTTAGGTGACGGGATCATTCTTACCTGATTAGACGAGATTAACGCAAAAGTAAAAATTAACAGCGCAATAAAGCTAAATAACACCGTCCAGCGCCATTTGATACAATTAATAATAAACTGCCTATAAGGCCCATTTACAAAGCCAAAAAAGCGCTTATTAAAACGTGCCCGCCAGCCATTAGGGTTTATAGGTGAAAAGTGAGTATGCGCAATATGCGCTGGTAGTATTAGCTTAGATTCTATTAAGCTAAATATTAAACATAAAATAACTACCACTGAAATACCATAAAAGAAGGCACTTTCAGGTCCACTTGAAAGTGTAAATGGCGCAAATACCGCAATGGTTGTGAGTACTCCGAAGGTCGCCGGGGTGGCAACTCGTTTTGCGCCATTCACTACATTGACAACACCGCCGCCTTTTTTCTCTATTTCGGTGTAGGCGCTTTCACCTATGACTATGGCATCGTCCACCACAATCCCCAGCACCATAATAAAGGCAAATAAAGACACAATATTAATTGTGATGCCAAATAACGGCATCAGCATCATCGCACCTAAAAAGCACACTGGTAAACCAATCATTACCCACAGTGCCAGCTTAAAACGTAAAAACAATGAAAGCATAATGGCAACTAAAATAGCCCCTTGAAACAAGTTAGCTTTCATCATATCTAAGCGTGCATTAAGGTAGTATGTCATGTCCATTAATGGCTCTAAACGCACACCCAATGGCAGCTCTTTATTTTTTTGGTCCATGTAGGCTTTAACAGAATCGGCCACCGGAATAATATTTTGCTCTTCGGTGGCTTTAACCGATAAATAAACCGCGTTTTCGCCATTAAATTTAAAGTAACGCTCACCTTCAACGAACTGATCTTTGATTATTGCAATATCTTGTAGCAACACTTTGGCACCATTGGCGCCAATTTTTACCGGAATTTGCCTAAACTCTTCACCAGAATAAAACTGATTTTCTACTCGAACCGAAATAACACCCGCATCAGTTTTTAATTGTCCGGCTGAAAAGTTAGCCGAATAACGACGTACCGCGTTCGCTACATCCGATAAAGTTAAATTATATTGGCGCAATGTATCGGGTTCTATTTCTATGGCAATTTCATCCAGTGGCACATCGTTTACCACTAAAGATACATTCGATAACTGCAAGAGTTCATCTTCAACCTGATTTGCGATTGGCTTAAGCTCATTTAGCGGTAGGTCGGCAACGAGCGTCATGCCAATTACATCTTGGCGAAACTCTATTTGGCTAATGGTAACCGGCTCCATTCCTGCAGGAAAAGTCGCGATACCATCTACTCGCAGCTTGACCTTATCGAGAACGTCGGTAAGCTCTGCGTCAGTATTAATTTCAAGGCTGGCAGAACCCCCATTACGAAAAGCGCGATATACCCCTTTTTTTATCTCAGTTATATCTTTTAGCGACTCTTCAATTTTTATTAAGATACTTTCTTCAATTTCTTGTGGCGACGCCCCCGGGTAGTTTGCATTTACAGTAATATAGTTAACTTCTATATTAGGGAACATTTGTCGCTGAATGGTAAAGTAGCTTATAAGCCCCATTACAATAATAAAAAACATCATTAAATTGGCAGCAACAGAGTTGTTAGCAAAATACGCAATTAACCCTGTTTGTTTGGTTGTATAGGGCTGTTCTGTGATATTCATAACTCACCCTACCTTAAAGTTTTTCAGTGGATGCATTTTCTGCTGCATCTGTATTTTTAGTCTCTGTTAAACCGGCTATTTTTACTGCCATGCCTTTTTGAGGGTATTCCGGTAAGGTGGTAACGAGCTTATCGTTGGCTTGCAAGCCATCGCTAATATAAAAATATTCGCCTTCTTCACGAATCACTTTTACTTTACGCGGCTCTAACTGTTGCTCATCATTAACTATCCACACGGTTTGGTTATTTACTAACTCTTGCGGTAAACGATAAATATTATTGAGCATAGAGCCGGCAAAGTTTACTTGTACATAAGTGCCAAATTTAATTGCAGGCTGCTGATTAGTCAGTCCGTAAGGATCTTCAATTCTTACCACTAAACTGCTCATGCGAGTCGCGTTATCAACAATCCCTAAATCGCGGTCTATTACTGCTTGGCGAGTAAACCCATTGAATCCTGTTTTGACAACGGTTGCCGTTACCCCTTTAACGCGTTCAGGTAAAAACACACTGTCAAAGCCAGCGATCGGAATAATCACTTCAGCGGTTTCAATATTATTCAGCTCGGCAACTTGAGCGCCCATACTAACAAACTGGCCAACCCCCACATTCCGACTAACCACTAATGCATCGTAAGGTGCGGTGATTTCACAATTGTCTAAATCGCGTTGGGCTCTTTTTAATGCAGCTTGGGCCGATTTAACCGATGCCTGCGCACTCAATACTTGTGGTTTGCGTAAAAATAAATCTGTACGCGCTTTATTTGGGAAACGTTTTGCTTCGTCTTCTGCTACTTTAGCCTGCGCTTGCTCTTCAATTAACATCGCTTGAGCGCGGGCAAGTTCAGCTTCAGCTTGCAATACCGCAGCCTCGTAGTTATCTTTTTCAATAGTAAATAAGGTTTCGCCGCGACCCACAACACCACCGGCCACAAAGCTTGGATGCCAGCTGACGACTTCACCGGATACTTGCGCTGAAAGTTGGGTATTTTCTAGTGGCTGCACTTCACCATAACTATTAATGATAACTTGATGATTGTTAGCGGAAACGGCTTCAACTTGCACCGTTGGACGAGTGTCTATGACTTCTTTTTTGTCTGACTCTTTTGCAATCGCATTAATTGCAACAAAACCAGCAACACCTAATGCCAGTGCTACAAATGGAAAAGCCCATCTAAGTACATTACCTTGCATTGATTATTTCTCCCAAATTACTATTAGCACCATGATACCAAAGCTTAATGAAACATTAACGTGACATTTGTAAGCAACTGTTACAAAAAGGTATAAATAAGGTCTTCTTCAGCAAATAAAAGGTAAGTAAAAAGCACTGTTAAGCCGCTTTATAAATGTATTGTTACAAATTTTTACCATTATAAATCATAAAGCTAATCACTTTAGGTTAGTATTTATTAATCATACTGTGCGAAAAAGCATGACACACCGTACAGTAAAATTACATTAACAACTAAAAAAGACTAAACGATGAAATTAACCACACTTACCTTGGCGCTTAGTATAGCGCTTGGCAGTAGCTATACTGTTGCAGCAGAAAAAAAAGAAGAAAAAAAGCCACAAACATTAAGTGAAATGATTAAAGGGCAAACCGAATTTGCGGGTATTTTTAATCTTTACCAAGATGAAAAAACCGGTGACCACCTAATGGTAATTAACGAGTCACAGCTCGATACCCCTTTTGTTTATTTTGCACATACCATTGATGGTGCGACTGATGCGGGTCATTTTCGTGGGTCGTACCGTGAAACAAAGTTAATTGAATTTAGAAAGTACTTTGATCGTATCGATATTGTTAGTAAAACCCCGCGTTACTTATTTAACGAAAATAGCGCGCTAGCTAAAGCCAGCGAGGCAAACATTAGCGAAGCGGTACTTGCAAGTATAAAAATAGAAAAGCAAGAAGAAGGTAAAATAGCCTTTAATGTTAACAAGCTATTTTTAAGTGAAGCACTGCATAAAGTATCACCAACGCCTAATCCGAACGATAAAAATGCTAAAAAGCGTTTTAAAGTAGGTAAATTAGATGATAAAAAATCACGTATCATCAAACAGCGTCCTTACCCTAACAATCTAGATGTGGTAGTTGACTATGTATTTACCAATAGCAGCCCAACCGTTCGAGGTTCAGGTGCTGTAAGCGACCCCCGAAGCGTGTCGGTAAAAGTTCAGCACTCATTTGTAGCTTTACCTGATAATAGCTACCAACCTCGCTTTGATGATGCGCGCATTGGTTATTTCACTAATCAGTTTGATAAAATGACATCAACTGACTGGGCACCATACCAAGATGTAATAAAGCGCTGGGACCTACAAAAGAAAGATCCAAACGCAGCACTTTCAGAGCCAGTAAAGCCGATTACCTGGTGGATAGAAAATACTACGCCTGTTGAATGGCGTGACACCGTGCGTGATGCCGTACTTGCTTGGAATAGCTCATTTGAAAAGGCAGGCTTTAAAAATGCAATAGAAGTAAAAGTACAACCTGATGATGCCGATTGGGATGCTGGTGACATTAACTATAATGTACTGCGCTGGACTTCATCACCTAAGCCACCTTTTGGTGGATATGGGCCAGCATTAGCTAACCCGTTAACCGGTGAAATTTTAGGCTCAGACATCATGCTTGAGTTTGTATTTATGAAAAACCGCTGGATATACGATACGCTTTATACTCAAGGCACTATGAGCCATACACAACCTGGAAGCAACACTGAGCTTAATTGCTCTTTAGGTTATGAATTACAACAGAACCTAATACTTGCAAAAGGCTTAGCAAATGGCGCTGATATTGAAGATACTGAAATGTTACGCCAAGGCTTAACCCAGCTGGTTTTACATGAAGTAGGGCATACTCTAGGTCTCAATCACAACATGAAATCTTCTATTTTGTGGGATGAGAAAGAAGTTCACGACAAAAGTAAAACCCAAGGTATAGTAACCGGCTCAGTAATGGACTATGCGCCAGCAAATATAGCGCCAACAGGTGTGACTCAAGGCGATATTTTCCAAACTAAACCAGGTCCATACGATGATTGGGCAATAAACTACGGCTACAGCGCAGCACTTAAAGATGAAGCAGCAGAACAAGCTCGTCTTGATAAAATACTCGCTCGCTCAAGCGAACATGCACTGGCCTTTGGTAACGATGCCGACGACATGCGTGCACCAGGTCGCCACATAGACCCTCGCGTGATGATTGGTGACTTGTCGTCTAACCCTGCAGCTTATGGTGCAGATAGAATGGCACTGATCAATACACTATTTTCTGAACTTAAAGACAAAGCTACAGTAAAAGGTGAGTCTTACCAACAGCTTGTTACTTCAGCTAACAGCCTATTTGGCCAGTATCGTGCACAAGCAGGCGTGGTATCTCGTCAAATTGGAGGGGTTTATGTAGAGCGTGCCGTCGTGGGCGATGAAAATGCAGCAAAGCCTTTTACACCGGTACCACTTGAGCGTCAAACCCAAGCAATGGCTATTTTAGCTGAGTATGTGTTTGCTCCAAATGTACTGCAAAGCATGCAGCCATTGTATAACTTTATGCAGCAGCAGCGTCGTGGGTTTAATCATTACGGTAAAAACGAAGACCCTAAACCGCATAAAATGATTTTAGGTATGCAAAAGAGTGTACTAGCGCAACTACTTCATCCTGCTGTGTTACTGCGTATTTCAGATACTGCTTTATATGGTAATGAATACACCCTTACGCAATTTATGGAGGATTTAACTGCAAGTATCTTTGTTGATAGTAAAACCGCTAATTCAATCAGTCATAATTTACAGATTGAATATGTTAATCAGCTAATTGCAATTGCAGGCCTAGAAAAAGCAAGTAAATACGATAACTTAGCGAAAACAGCCGCGCTATATCAGCTAACTCAAATAGCCGATCAAGATGTTGCATGGGGCGCTGATACCGCAACCAAAGCACATAAAAAATATATCGACCGCTTAATTAGCAAAGCGCTAGAAGCGTAAATAACACTGAGTAAACCAAGGCCACGTTTTACGTGGCCTTTTTTACACTAACTCAAAGGTAAATAGTGCCTTTAAGGTACCTTACGGCATGACCCGTTAATGTCACTGTTGTATCACCCACTTCACAGTGTAGCTTCCCACCTCGTTGTGAGGCTTGATAAGCACTGAGAGAATTTTTTCCAAACTGCCCTGCCCAATAAGGGGCAAGCCCAGTATGAATTGAGCCGGTTACAAAGTCTTCATCACCCCCACTGGCAGGCCAAAAATAACGAGAAATAAAGTCATACCCAACACTCGGTGCTGTTGCAACCACATCTAATGGGGCTAATTTTTTTAGTTGTTCATTGGTTGTTTTCAGGTCTACAACCTGCTGCTCATTATCATAAATAGCAAAATAAGCTTGGCGGTTTTGCAGCACTTTAACAGGTTGTATAGACAGGCCAGCTAATAAAGCATCAGGGATGAGCTGAACCTCTTCAGGGGCTTGTTTAGGAAAGGTCATGGCAAAGCTGCCATCGTTATTTTTATTAACAATCAGTTCGCCCACCGTCTCTGTGCTGAAGCGCACCTGCGTTATATTATGTTGCTCACAAAGCACATAGGCTGCAGCCAATGTAGCATGGCCGCAAAAATCAATTTCCATTAATGGCGAAAACCAACGTATCGCAAAGCTTCCATCTGCCGACTGACAAGTAAAAGCGGTTTCAGACACGTTGTTTTCCGAAGCTATATTCAGCATAAGATCATCACTAAGCCAAGACTCTAGTAGGATCACGGCAGCATAATTACCTTTAAACAGTTCACTGCTGAACGCATCGATTTGATGGATAGTTAATTTCATAGTGGGCACTTTTTATTTATTGGTCACTCAAGGTGCCACAAATTAAATTAACGGTCACTCTAATTTTACGCCAACACAGGACGTACGCGATAATACTGCATACACGCAAATTGCAGTGCATTAGTTAGCAATATCATAATAAACATTAATATATGCGAAGTACTTTGCACTGGCATGGCTAGCTCTGCAAACAAACCACAGATACCTGCTATAAATTGCAAACTAAAATAGCGCGCACTAAGGTTACTAATATTCCCTGTGCGAAGTGTTTTATAGGTTTGTGGCATAACCCGTACCGAGCTCATAATTAAGCCCACATAGGTTAAGCCATTAAGTACCACAGCGGTATCTAAGTTGGGGTTAAGTAACAACAAAAATGGTAATAACGAAAAGCTAAGCATGCCAAGTAACTGCAGCTTCTGACGTTTAGCGGCATTATAACGTGCAAAAAAGTATAAAATTAAACCACTCAATAATCCTGTCGCAAAAAATGGCAAGGCAATATAAAAGCGAGAAAAGTAAAGATTGTAGCTAATGAAGTATACACTTTGCGCTAAACCAAATGTCATCATTAACAGTGACACACCTGATACACTGCGGTTTTTTATAATTTTATTGAGTAGCGGTAAAAAACTAAAAACCAAAATAAACACTGACAAAATAGGCAAATAATACGCCAAAGCAAACCTCGCTCGTTACATTGTTGTTAATAAAAAGGAAGAAATAAAACATTTTTTAAACATTTGTTTTTAAAGGCTTTATTTTTGTGCGCGCATTGTAGAGCTGGCTAGGTTTTATACAAGCTTCACACCAACTTTAGTTTCTTCCTGTGGCAACTTGAGTATACAAAAACCGTTGCCATAACTTCACAGTCTCACTATTTTATAATTGCAACACAAATGATAACTGTTATCATGCGCATATCTAAAAATTAACATGCAAGCTTAAGTAATGAGAAAAACACTGTTTAAAGTTCATAGTTGGTTGGCGCTAATTGCCATTATTCCGTTAATTGTTATTAGCATTACCGGCAGTGTTTTAGTGTTTAAAAGTGAAATTGATGGCTTACTGATGCCTGACAAACACTTTGTGGTACAGCAGCAAGCTGCTCGCTTACCTATGGACTCATTAATAGATAAAGCCGAAGCAGCCTTTCCTGAGTATGTAGTAGGAAGCTGGGAGCTTTTTAATAACACCACCGCCGACCGGCTTTATTTGGTTAAGCGTGGCACTGACGATTGGTATAAGTTGCATTTAGACCAATACACCGGAGAGATTTTATCAAAACCAGTAAGCACAACTCATTATTTTACCGACTGGTTTTTAGAGCTCCATTACACCTTTTTACTTAACGACTTAAAAAGTTTACCTGGGCAAACAGGTACCGTATTAGGGTTCTTTTTTGCTTTATTTTTATTAACTCTGGGCATCACCGGCTTAATTATTTACCGTAAATTTTGGCAGCGGCTATTTAGCGTACGCTGGCGCGCAACATTACAAATAGTACTTAGCGACATTCATAAAATGACTGGAGTATTAGGCTCACCTATCCTTATCGTTTTAGCGATTACCGGTGGTTATTTTAATGGTGCAGTGTGGTATCACGAAGTAATAGAACACGCAGAAGAAGAGCACCACACTATTACAAATAAATTATATAGTGACGACATTTCTTTTGAGCGCATTCTTAATGATAGCAAGCTGCAAATACCCACTTTTAACACTACTTTTTTAGTTTTCCCGCGAGAGCCTGATGAAAATATTACTCTTTATGGCGAAGTAAATACCCGTAATCCACTTACCAGTGAATACGCCAATACCATAACTTACAATAAGCAAACAGGTGAACACATGGCTAACTGGGATATTCGAGAGGCTGGTGCGGGTTGGCAAGTAATAGACAGTTTTAGAAAACTACACTTTGGTTATTTTGCTGGGCTTATCAGTAAAATACTATGGTGTATTGTTGGCCTTAGCCCTGTATGGCTCGCTGGTACAGGTTTTTATTTGTGGCTTACCCGCCGTAAACGTAAAAAGCATTCACAAAGAAATCGTGTCCTGCAGCGAAAAAGCGCTAACGTTTTATAATATTAGTACTCAGCTAAGTTACTAGCTTTAGGTAGTAACTTAGCTAAATAGGCTTTTACAATGAATAGTAAAAGCTTAACCACGCGCGCATTTCATCTTCAAAGCTGTCACCTTCTACTCGCGACAACCCCATATCAAAGGTTAAGTCATTAACGCCCGCAGGCCCCATCCCGAAGCTAAAATCACCTTGGTATTTTAAGCCATAACTTTGTGCATAAACGCTGTTGTCTAATTGATGTTGCTTGTAATAAAGCCAAGGCATCCCCTCTTTAAAGTTAATGCCACCACCATACCCCTGGTAGCGCTCAGTGGTTGCACTATAAAAAGGCAGTTCAGCAGCAAGCACAAATTCACTACTTTGCTGCTGATTAATTAAATTAGAACTGAATCCACCTAATGTCAGGCTACTGTCATCTCTTTGCTTTTGCTCAAAGTTAACAAAAATTGGTATATCAAACGCTTTACCAAATATTTTTGCTGCCAAGTCATAACCTTGCCAATGACTACTGTGATTCTGCCCATCATAAATGCTGGCATAAATACTCTGCCCTATGGCAAATGCTTGGCGGTCATGTTGCCAGCTTTGAGCAATACTCAACCGTGTCCAATTTTTATGGCTATTTTTATAATCTGTATAGTTATAAGCAAGCTCTGGGGTTAACTGAAGCTGGCCAAATTTCAATGGATGGTTTATTGCAGCAAAACCACCTCGGGCATCAATATCAGCGTTTAAGCTAGGTTGATATTGATGTGATGTATCCAAATTATAATCAAATAGCGCAAGCTTAAACTTTGTATTAAACGCATTGTATTTTGCTTGTATAAAGCCGCCATGTAATGCACCGTCATGCAAATCAATGTTATAACCCGCTTGTAAATCAAGTTGTTTTAATAAGTCGCTACTTTTTATACCTACACTTAGCAAACTGGTTGACGCTGAATAATACTGTGATCCCAAGGCAAACGTCGCTCGCTGCTCAAGTACTGCGTAATCGCTTTGTTCTGCTATCTCATCGGTATATATTTTTGCCGGTGGCAGGGTATGCTTATTTACCATCAACAATGGAGCTTCACTGTTTACAGCGAAATCAGTCACGGCTGTGCGATTTTTTGTTGTTAGCGTTTTTACATCAGGGCCATCGGCATTAATAGAGAAATAAAGTAGTGAGCCATCTTCAGCCTCAATCGGGTATGCGAGCGCTTCTTGCCCGTTAGTTAAGCGTGTGAGGGTGTTATTTTTTATATGATAATTATAAATATCAGTTTTATTATTTAGGCCAGCAACAAAATAGATAGATTCCCCATCTTGACTGAAACTCGGCTGACTTAAATACTGATACCCGTTAGGCATTGGGATTGACCGCCTGGCATCACCGTTTAAGTCTTGTATATACAACTGCCAATTTTCGTTTAATGATGCTGATAAGTAAGCTAATTTTGTTTCATCGGGGTTCAGAGTCGGGTAATCATAACTTGTTTTTAAGCTCTTAGTAAAAAATGGCGTGATTGTTTGTGTATTAAGATCGACTTTTACTAATTCAGAATACCCAGCTCTTATTTGCTCACCGTAAAGTGTTTCACCATCACGGGTAACACTAAAACGGCGAATACCGGCCAGCTCTGTAAGTTGCTCTATGTTGCCAGTGTCGGTGTTGTAGCTAAAAATGTCAGACACTTTGTTATAAGTTCCCGATTCTTCACTACTGTAGGCATTAAAATAAAGTGTGTTGTTATTTACCCATTGCGGGTTAGCAATACCTGCGCGATTAATTTGATTTAGTACTTGTTTTTGTTCGCGCTTAAACACGATTGGCGGGGTATCAGGAACATCTTGCTTATCGTTCTCTAGGAGCTCCTTTTGCACCTTAGTAAACTTATCTCGTGCTTTGGTGTTGTCTTCTGTACTGTAAATTATTAGTTTTGTTTTACTCTTTTCATCACGTTCAACTATCGCAATTTTGCTACCATCATTTGAAAGAGCTGGATTGCTAGCGTATAAATCAAGTTCTAACCAAAGCTTGCTATTAAGTGGTGATTCGGTTTGCTCTTGTTGCATCGCTTTATAGGTATACTCTGCAATAAATCGACGATATAACCTTGCAGCGCTTTGCCCAAATACATCAGAAAATGCGTCGTCAAAATCTCGTGATTTCACTGCTCGCATACGAACCCATACATTATCGAGTAGCTGCTCTGAGTAATTTTGCTCTAGCCAATATAAAAAACGACTTCCCATTAAATATGCCATAGAGCCCGCCATAAAGCCCTCATCGCTATTTAGTTGCCCATAGGTGGGAAGCGCTCCCTGCTGAGCAAACTCTCTAAGTATTGCCTCAGCATAGTTATCAAATAAGCGCCCTCGACCTGTCATTTTTGATTCGATTAAAGTGGCGTACCCTTCGGCTACCCAGCGCGGTGTATCATCATAGGTTAAATCGTATATATCCCATACACCGCGAATCTTTTGCTGCCAGTCGTTACGGGTTGGCTGCGCTAAATGGACTAAATGAATGTATTCGTGCAGCACCAACAATTGCTGCCAACCCGATGAATTTGATATCACGGTATCCGACTGCGGTGGCGTAGTAAAAAGCGCCATAACAGGATTATTAGAGGTTGGTAATGCAAAGCCATTCGCTGCATTTAGAGGGTCAAACACCACCACATCGACGATTTTATCAAGCGCACGGTTTTGTTGCTCAAGCACTTTAGTGCGAACAATTTCCAGCTCCACAGCAGTCGATTTAGCAAAATCAGTATGCTCACTACTAAAGTGAACATTAAAATGCTCGGTATGAATGGTTTGCCAATTAGCAGCAAAGCTAGGTGCAGCCAATAATAAGGCTGATGCAATGAGTGACTTTTTCACAATAATCCCTTAAATAGTACATTTGATAATGTTTAGAGTATTATCAAATGGAAAAAACGGGCAGTAAAAAAGTGTAATAAAGCATGTGCAAATGTGTATTTACACCCGCTTTATTATTTAATCTGAGTTTTGAACAAAGGAAGTTACATCCAACTGCGAGGGTCTGACTCAGCCTGCATAAGTATAAAATCTATAATGAAGTCAGCATCTTGCTGTTTTAAATATGGGACGTACGCACCGCCTGCAGCAAGTTGTATATACAGGCTTTTTAAGCCAGAACGACGCATAAAAAAGGTGCTCACACTGCGAGCGCTTTGTGCTTTGTACAGCTCAAATACCCGGTAATGCACACCAATCATACCTTTGCGTACCACCAAATAAAAACGCCCATCTTGTTGATGAAGGTAATACCCATAACGTTTATAAGATAAAAACACTAACGCGGCTAATACCAAGAATAATGCTAATGCAATTAATACATTAAGTTGCATAAAGCTAATAAAAAAACCAGAAGCAACGCTCGGTAGCAAAGCATAAAACACCGTGTTTTTATATAACAACGCCCTTTCTACCGCATTGAATGCCAGCTTTTTACTGTCAAACCACGGATAAATCCACTGACACACATTATCAACTTGCTCCTGCGTGAGCACAGGCAGCACTAAGGTTTGTTTATTCTTTTTCGCCATGCTTGCAGCACCGCCGCTACTGGCTTGCAAACACTCCACAGTAAAGCGTTTTAATAGCCTAGCAACTAGGTTTTGCTTAATAACGATTGACTGTACTTTGTCTAAACTAATTGATAGTTGATGACGCTCTAACAGCCCTGCAATACGTTTGAATTTATTATTTTTAAAGTAAAGCTGATAGTTATAAAAACGAATGAGCGACATAGTCACCGATAAAAACACCGCAATAAATACCAACATAATAATTAAAGTAATAACCGCAAACACAGCTGCATTAGCCATCATACCGAGCTCTTGTTGATAATAACTCTCTATTTTTGTTATAAATTGCTGCTCTAAAAAGTCGATGGCCACATTCATAAAAGGGGCAATTGCCGCAAGTGCTAAAATAGCCATATTCGACATTAAACCAAACTTAGCTATTTCTTTATTGGTGATAACTAAACTATTTTCGCTCTGCTCTTCAATATGAGATTGCGCTGTATCAGCGAGCTCTACTGATGGTTGCTGCTGCGCTTTATAGTCAAACACTCGTTTACGCATTTGTTGCGCGTAATCTTTAGTTACCCCAGGCAAAACAGCTTCTTGAGCCACACTGCCTGCCGCATCAAAAATACAATTAACTAACCCTATGGGGGTGAAGTAAAATGGCTCCGCTATATTTACGTTTTGCACTCGAGAAAATTTTAAGGTAAGTCGCTCTTTTTTAAATACGCCTTTATTAAGTAAAATTTCATGCTCGTCAGTAATACAAAAACGAAAACTACGGTAATACAAAAAACAATAGGCAAGCAATGAAGTCAAAGCAACCGCGAGCCCAACTTGCCCCCAAAATAGTTTATTTTCTACTTGGGTAACAAATACCACCAACACGGGCAGTAAATTAAATAAGCCGTCTTTTATGAAGCGCACACTAAAATGCATTACAAAATAAGCCAGCGCCCAAGGCGACACTTTTTGCCAATTAAGTGAAGGTGACGTTATTTGCGCAGCATCAACATTCACTGGCAGCTGCCTCGCTTGCGGTTTCATCGTGGCGATAGCTTTGTACAAACTGACGAATACTTTTGCATTTTTCGTGGGTCAGGCCGCTAATTTGTAAATCGGCACTCATACCGCCGGCGCTATAAAGTCTTAAACTGGCTAAACCAAGCTTTCGCTCTATGGGCCCACGGTGTATTTCAATATGCTGCACACGCGCTAACGGTAAAATTGTCACCTGCTGCCAAATAATGCCTTTTTTAAAAGCAATATCGTGGGTACGCAACGCGCTGCCCTGTAATTTTATGCTAAACACGCTATATAACGTACACAGTAAAATTAATAGCGGAACAGCAACCAATAAGTAACCTTGCGCCATAGCAGCAAAGTCTGTATTAAAATAGCAAACAGCCGCTAGTACTAAGCAAAAAGGAATGAAAAATAACAACCAATTCAATTGTGCATGCAACAATGCTTTGTCCGCAAGCGGCTCAAACACTATGCTTTTATGTTGCGGTAGGTCGGTTATTTGTTGATTAGTAAACACACTTTGCTCCATTACGCGTATGGTAGGCTTAGCCAAGCCACTTAATTGTTGTTACTAGGGTATGACTTTGTTTTGGCTCAAGCGTAACCGCATCTTCAAGTACATTCGCAGCCTCTAGGCATAACATGCTTTTATAATCATCATCGGCAAAATTTGATAGTCGCTTTGATTTTTCAATCCATGGATTCCATAACACGCACGAGCGCGAGTTTTCTCTGCTAACGCTGATCATCCCTTGAGGAGTTTCAATGGTTTGCACAGCCACGGCTTGGGTATAAACCATATCGGTTTCACGGGTAAAACCAACCACATCACTTTGCTGATACGGCCCTTGGCCAAATTCTATGTATTGCGCTCCTTGCAGCCCTGTTACGCGAGTATTATTAATATCATCAGTTGGAAAGTAAGTATGCAGCGCCTGTGTATAACTAAATGGGGTGTTACCTAAATTACAGGTGGTTAAACGCACCTCTAACTGCTCAGATAAAATAAACTCAACCCTTAAAGAAGATTGATGAGGCCAAAAGGTAGAATCTATCTGCTTCATTGGTAATTTTAGGCTAACAGTAATCTCGTTCTCGGTTTCATGCACTTCATCGGCTTGCCATACGTGCGTGCGCGCAAAACCATGTGCTGGAAAGTCTTTATTTTCATGTTGACCAAACCAAGGCCAGCAAATAGGAATACCGCCACGAATGCCCTTCCCTTCACTAAAGGTTTCATCCCCAGACACCCACAATAGTGGCAATTTACCTTTGGGTGTAAACTCAGTTATTTGCCCACCTTGTAAAAATATTTTCGCCTTACATTGGCGACTATTAATACTAATAAATTCCAAACCGCTATGTGTACGCTCAATACATACTGAGGGTGATAATTGCATTTTATTTCCTTTAACACTGAGACTAATTTTTTAGTACTTAACCTGAGTTCAGGTTACTGTACACAAACAATAATGCATACTTAAAGCATAAGCTACATAGAATAGTTATTTAAATTGAGTTAGTTACTATATTTTTATGCCACACCAACGGCCAAATTACGATTAAAGTTTTACACCGGTGGCTTGCGTATCGCTTTTAACTTACGTAAGGTGCGCAGCCTTAGCAAACAGAGTGTTATTAACTTTTAATAAAATAAAGATAATAAATGCCATTTTAATTACTGCTCAAATTAATAAAAACCATTAGGGTCTGTTGACCTTTTAAGGTTAAATTTGCAGCAGTCTGTTTGGTATTTA